>JAVHOP010000112.1:4895-22214 GCA_036170135.1 Flavobacteriaceae bacterium
TAAAAATAAAAAACCTATTAAATCAATGATACGAATAAGAATATAATTGTACTTTTATAGAAGTTAAATTTTAATCTTATTATTAACGTCATTAAAGATGATTCTATTTTTACTTAAAGCCATCATGATTTTAAGCTTGGGACTTTTTCTTATCCCTAAAAAATGGATGTATTTTTTCACCTTAGGTTTACAACTCATATTAGTTTTTATTTCTAGTATTCTAGTTTTTAAAGCTTTTAATGAACTAATTGTTATTAAACTACATTTTTTAAATCTATTGAACAACCCTATTTATATTGAGATTGACAAACTTTCTGCTTTTTTTTTAATTGTTATAAGCTTTACTTGTTTAACAGGAATAATCTATGCAAAAGGATATTTACAACCTTACTATAAAACCAAAACTAATACCGAATTAGCGCTACATTTTTTTTGCTTTTTATGGCTTCATCTTTCAATGCTTTTCGTGGCAATGTTTCGCGATGCCTTAGCATTTCTCTTCGTTTGGGAAATCATGGCATTAACCGCATTTTTACTTGTTATTTTTGAGACTGATAAAAAAGAAACTATTAAAATTGGCATCAAATATCTGATTCAAATGCATATAGCCGTGGTTTTTATAATGATTGGTTTTATTTGGGCCTACGCACAAACAGGTGCTGAATTTGGCTTTAACGGACTATCAGTTTATTTTGCATCGCACAACCCGTTTCCTTTATTTATGATATTTTTTATTGGATTCGGAATAAAAGCAGGTTTTATTCCCTTGCATTCTTGGTTACCCCATGCCCACCCTGCAGCGCCTTCACATGTTTCTGCTGTTATGAGTGGGGTGATTATAAAAATGGGGATTTATGGAATTCTCAGGGTACTAACTGCTATTCACCACGACCTATTTTACATTGGATTATTCATTCTAGTCATCTCGCTTACCAATGGTTTAGTTGGCGTTTCATTAGCTATCGTTCAACACGATATTAAAAAGCTATTGGCGTATCACAGCATCGAAAATATCGGTATCATAGGCATTGGTATTGGCTTAGGCGTTCTTGGATTAGCATTAAACATCCCCACTTTGGCTGTTCTTGGATTTGCTGGAGGAATCTTACATATATTTAACCATTCCTTATTTAAGTCCCTATTATTCTATACCGCCGGTGCTGTTTATACCCAAACACATACACGAAATATTGAAGAGCTAGGTGGCTTGATTAAAAAAATGCCAAAAACGGCTTTATTTTTTCTTATTGGAGCCCTTGCTATTTGTGGCTTGCCAATTTTTAATGGATTTATTTCAGAATTTTTAATCTATTCAGGGATGTTTCGTTCATTACAATCTGGGAGTTTACAAACTGATATTATTTTGCTTTTTGGTATTTCGGGCTTGGTAATTATCGGTGGATTGGCAATTTTTTGTTTTACAAAAGTTTTTAGCATCGCCTTTTTGGGCACGCCACGTTCAAATAAAGTAGTTCAAGCCAAAGAAGCTAGTCATTCGATGATACTTGCTTTTATACTAATTTCAATCGCCATACTCCTTATCGGATTGTTACCGCTAGCTTTTATGGGTCCCCTTTCGGGCATTGTAAATATTTTTACAGCGAATTCATCTCTTATTCAACAACTGATACCAACTTTAAATACCATTAGTATATCATCTGGAATCTTTATTGCCATAATAATTGTCTTATGGTTGTTACGAGCATGGCAACAAAAACAACAAAACATTACACTAGATACCACATGGGGTTGTGCATATATAGGGGCAAATCCTGCAATACATCAATATACGGCAACTTCGTTTGCCGATAATTTTGTTCAAATATCTAACCAAATTGTGAATGTAAAAAAGACTTTTAAACCGTTTGAATCCGATGAAATTTTTCCAAAAACGCGTCAATTTAATACACATTCAAGTGATAAGATTGAAAATTATCTAATTATGAGTCCTGCTAATTTTGTATTGCAATTCTTTAATAAGATAGCAGTTTTTCAAACAGGTAAAATTCAACATTATCTACTTTACGCCTTTGTATTTATAATTATGATTTTTATTCTTACTTTACTAAATCTAATTTAAATGTTAAGTTTAGTTTTAATTTTAATTACGGCTCCTTTTTTTGTAGGTATCATCCTCAAAGTAAAAGCAAAATTTGCAGCGCGTAAAATGCCCTCAATCCTGCAACCCATCTACGATGTTAGCCGTTTATTTAAAAAAGGTGCTGTTTATAGTACAACTACAAGCATCATTTTTAAAATCGCACCACTCGTATATTTTTCTTCGGTTGTTATAGCTGCCTTTTTTATTCCTATTGGTAGCCTTAAAGGAGTCTTGTCTTTTAACGCCGATTTTGTGTATTTTGCCTATTTATTGGCTTTTGGTAAATTTATGATGATATTAGCTGCGATGGATACCGGCAGCGGATTTGAAGGAATGGGTGCCAACCGCGAGGCTTTATATTCAATGCTCATAGAACCTGCATTTTTTATTTTAATCGTCTCATTAGCGTTATTTACAGAAAATACATCCTTTTATGGCTTATTTAAAAGTCTTCAAATTAGCACCAATCTTTCTTATATTCTGGGTTTAACCGCTATTTATGTGCTGATGTACATTGCGATGATTGAAAATTCGAGATCGCCAGTTGACGATCCAAATACACATTTAGAGCTCACCATGATTCACGAAGTTATGGTGTTAGATAATAGCGGATTTGATTTGGCTTTAATTCACGTCGCCACATGGCTAAAATTTTCAATTTACGGTGCGCTTATCTCAAATTTTATTATTCAGATGGAATGGCCACTTTATTGGCAATTGGGCACCTATTTCTTAATACAAGTAGCTTTTGCAGGTGTTGTTGGGCTTTTAGAATCTTTTAGAGCTCGAAATAAATTAGGAAAAAATCCGCAATGGATTATTATGTTATCTGCCATAGCAATCGTTTTATTTTTAACCACTTTAATCATCACTAAAAAAATTATTTTATATTAAAATGACCTATTTATTTATCATCTTATACGCTATAACCCTAATTTATTTTGCACTCTCCGAGCGGACTAAAAAATTTATATGGCTATTGGCAATTCAGGGGTTAATTTTATTTGGAGTCGTGTTTTTTAGCTTAAATGAAATCGATATATTCGATTTCATTTTTATCCTCTTAGAAACAATTATTGTAAAGACGATGGTGGTTCCATGGTTTTTAAATAAAGTTCGCAAGCACAATCAGTTAAAAAGAGAACATGAACCGTATGTACCCGTATTTTATTCAATTATAGTGGTTATTTTAATATTGATGGTCAGCTTCTTGTTAAGTAGCTATCTCAATAATGGCAATATGCACACACAGTATTTTACAGTGGCATTTACATCCATAATTTTTGGTGGCTATTTTATAATAATTCATAAAAATATCTTTTCTAATGTCGTAGGATATTTAATAATTGAAAATGGCATTTTTTTATTGTCATTAGCCGTTGGTAGCGTCATGCCTATCATGGTAAATTTGGCCATTCTATTAGATATTTTTATGGCTGTTTTGATTCTAGGATTATTTATAAACCGTGTTGGCGATACCTTTAAAAGCTTAAAGACAGAATATTTGTCAAAATTAAAAGACTAAGATATGTTATTAATATTTTTCATTTTTTCAATAATATTATGTCTTTCAGTATTCTTATTAAAGAAAAAAATCATTACAAACCTGCTTTCAAAAATATTTTTAGCAGCTCATAGCTTTATCAGCATTAATGCCTATTTAAAAATCAATCAATTTGACAGCCCTTATTATAAATTCGATTCACTAGCTGTGCTATTATCATTTGTTTTGAGCATTTTAAGTGTGGCCACTTTTTATCACAGTTATTTATATTTAAAACGTCATAAAGTTTCTAAACGGCAAGAGGCAAACTATTATGCTGCTTTAATGATGCTCATAACTGCTATGACCAGTGCCTATTTTGCTGAAAATTTGGCTGTTTTATGGGCAAGCGTAGAAGCCACTACCCTACTAGTTTCGATATTAATTTTTTATGAACACACCGAAGAAGCCTTAGAAGCGACTTGGAAATACTTGTTTATTTGTTCCGTCGGCATTGCTTTTGCTTTTATAGGGATTCTATTTTTAAGTATGACCGCCGGCAACAATGGACTCACCAATTTAAGTATATCGGGTTTAATTTCTATTGCCAAATTGATGGATCCGTTATGGCTTAAAATCTCCTTTTTATTGGCATTGACCGGATTTAGTGCTAAAATGGGATTGTTCCCACTCCACACTGTTGCCGTAGATGCGCATACCGTTGCACCACCTCCCATTAGTGCTTTTATTTCTACAACCCTGATGAATGTAGGATTTTTAGCGATTTATAGAATATTTACCATTGTTGCACATACCGAAATTATTGACTGGGTTCAAAATGTATTGTTAATTGTTGGCTTACTTTCGGTCTTTATGGCAACCATTCAGTTACAACGTGTCAATCATTTTAAACGCATGTTTGCCTTTTCTAGTCTTGAGCACATGGGCATTGTTGCGCTGGGCTTGGGTGCCGGAGGAATAGGCTTTTATGCCGCCATTTTACATCTTGTTTTTCACGCTTTTACTAAGGCTAGTTTATTTTATCAAGTTGGGCAAATACACCAATTTTTTAAATCGTATTGGATAAAAGATGTGTCGGGTTATTTTAAGCTCAATCCCGTTGGTGGATTATCGGTATTATTTTGTTTTATCTCTATTTTAGCAATTCCTCCATCCGGACTTTTTGTGAGTGAATTTTTGATTTTTAAAGCGCTTTTTATCAACAATCATCCCTTTGTAGCCATAGCTGTTCTCGTGCTTTTATCTTTCATTATTTACACTATTCTTAAAAATGTTTTACACCTATTATACGATGATGTGCCCGTAGGTTTAAACTTTGAAAACGTAAAAGTCAATCAATACGAAACCATTTCGCAATTTGTACTTTTAAGTTTAGTTATTTATTTGGGAATTAACCCACCCCTGTTTTTTACCAATTTAATTAACGGAGCTATTTCAGTTTTAAACTAATTTATAATGTTACGAATAAAGAACAACCAATCAGTTAGCTTAGAAAAAATAGAAATCTTAAACTATTATAGTTTTTCAATTCAAGCCATTGAGCTGTTAACTCAAGAACAAAATCATTGCGTAGCTTATTTTACTTTTATACAAGGCACAAATCTTCAATTTTTGATGGCTATAGCCGATGACAAAAATCACGATATCGTTATTTTATCGCATCAGTTAAATAAAAATGACAAAAAAGAATTAAGCGCCTTAAGTCAATCTGTTTTTGCTTTACATATTTTTGAGAGAGAAATTCACGAAAATTTTGGCGTCGAATTTAAAAATCACCCTTGGCTAAAGCCCGTTCGGTTTCCGCAAAACCGCGCCAATAAGAACCTTCAAATAAATGATTATCCTTTTTATTCTATAAAGAGTTCAGAGTTGCACGAAATTGGAGTGGGACCCATCCATGCCGGAATTATTGAACCCGGGCATTTTAGATTTATTTGCAATGGCGAAACTACCTTGCATTTAGAAATACAATTAGGTTACCAACACCGAGGTGTTGAGCAATTATTTTTAGATAAAAAACAAAATTTACAACGCAATTTATTAGCCGAAAATATTGCTGGCGATACCGTAATTGGTCATACTTGCACCTTTACGCAAATAATGGAATCTTTATCTGATACAGAAATTTCGGAACAACTCTGTGTTGAACGCGCTTTAGCACTTGAATTAGAACGCATTGCCATAAATACAGGCGATATCAGTGCTTTGTGTACAGATGCTGCTTATCTTCTAGGTTCTAGTGTTTTCGCAACCTTGCGCACTTTAATTATCAACTTCATGCAATTATGGTGTGGCAACCGTTTTGGAAAAAGTTTGGTGCGGATTAATGGGTCACATTTTCCTTTTACAGAAGCATTAAAACAAGAATTACAAACGGTTTTATTGGCTTTTGAAACGCAATTCGAGGAAATGGTACGATTGACTTACCGCTTACCAAGTATCCAAAATCGCTTCGATTTTTCGGGAATTATAACCCATAAACAAGCACATTTAATAGGTACGGTTGGTCCCTCAGCACGTATGTCTGGTATCATGAGAGATATTAGAGTGAGCCATCCAAATTTAGCTTATCAAAAATTTCCTTATGAAACCCTAACTGTTGATAAAGGCGATGTATTTGCGCGCTTTTTATTAAAGAAAAGAGACCTCCGTAAATCAATTGCTTGGATTAGAACCGTTCTCGATAATTGTAAATTTGAAACGACAAAAAACAATAAACCAACTTATAATTTGAATTTAAAACCTCATCATTTTACTATTTCGTTAACCGAGGCTTGGCGTGGTGAAATATGCCATTGTGCCCTTACCGATAAAGATGGCGCACTTCAGCATTATAAAATAACCGATCCATCTATGCACAATTGGAAAGCCCTAGAATTGTCGATGAGGAATACTGAAATATCCGATTTTCCTATCAACAATAAGAGCTATGATTTAAGTTACTGTGGTCACGATTTATAAAATATACCTTAAATGAGAAGAGAACTAAACATACTAATCCACAACGGCAATCAATACATCCCCGATTTAAAAAATGTCAGCTTAAAACCCCCTTTTAGAGGACTTCCAGAAATTAGCACCGTAAAGGTGGACGAAAAAGCACTGGTAGAAATTTGTCCTTTAGGAGCTATCACAGCTAACCCAATAAGCTTAGACATGGGAAAATGCGCCTTTTGTGGCTCATGTGCTTTTGCATTTCCTGACAAGATAAAATTTACCACCAATTATAAAACTTCATCCAATATTAGGGAGCGTCTTATCATAAAAGAAGGACAACACGATAAAATCTTGATAGATCAAGATTCAATACCAAAAGTAATTAAAAACACCTTTTCTAAATCATTAAAATTGCGTCAGATCTCGGCAGGTGGCGATAATTCTTGCGAAACCGAACTCAGTGCTGCAAGCAATGCTAACTTTGATATGGGCAGATATGGTATAGAATTTACCGCTTCACCACGTCATGCCGACGGCATTGTTATAACTGGTCCAATAACAAAAAATATGGCAAGCCAATTACTTATGGCTTATAACGCGATACCCGATCCTAAAATCGTGGTGCTTTGTGGGGTAGATGCAATAAGTGGTGGTGTTTTTGCCGATAGCAAAGCGATTGATAGAAATGTGTTAAATGAATTGAAATTGGATTTATTTATACCAGGAAATCCACCGCATCCATTGACATTTATCAATGCCATCCTAGATTTTACAAGATAGTATTTTTGTGTTTAATCAATTTAATCCTATCAATTAAGACCTATAAAATATTTGTTCAAAAGATTATTAATGTTATAAATGCTCAAAGTAAAATCCTGATTTAAAAAGCAAATCCTTATTAACCATTATCTTCTATATTTTTGACGTGTGAGTTCTAAAATTCCGTTAATGAAAGTTAATGGGTGAACAGGATTTCCAGGCACATATAAATCGATATGGACTTTGCTCAAAAAGTCACGTTTTAGCGCAGGACTTTCTGCAAAAATACCGCCACTTATCGCATCAACACCAACTAAAATAAATAAACGTGGTTCGGGAACCGCTTCAAAGGCAATTTGCAAAGCATCTGCCATGTTTTCGGTAATTGGTCCTGTAACAACAATACCATCGGCATGACGTGGCGATGCGGTAAATTCTATACCAAATCGCCCCATATCAAAATTGACATTGCCACAAGCACCCATTTCTAACTCGTTGCCATTATCGCCACCAGCAGATACTTGGCGGAGTTTTAGCGAACGGTTAAAAATGCTTTGTATTTCTTGGCGGATAAGGTTTTCTTCAATTTTAATTTCCTTTGATTCTCCTTGATAAACCAATAAATTATCACGATTGTTCGTCGCCATTTTGTATTGATTAGTAAACTTAATTTTATTGGGATATTGCATTTGGCAATCACCACAAAAAGCGCATTTTCCTAAATCTATGGCTAATTTATTTTTGTTTTCGGAGATGGCATCCGTAGGACAAAAGCCAATAAGTTCTTGTATATTAACAGGTTCATCAGATATTTGAGGAATTCCTCTAAATATTTCGGGCAAAGTAGCTATGGTTAAGTCCTTTATAAATTGCTTACCTTGATGCTTTACTATGATTAAGTCGTCTAAAAACATATACTTTTAAATTATAAATCGTGACCGCTATACGATAAATCGTAACTCTTGTTATTAATTGGAAAATCGGATATTTCAATATTGCGCAACGACAATTCTAGGGCTTTCCAATTGTGCATGGAAGGATCTTTAATTTTATACCACGCTAATTGCCCATTTTCATCTGTTAAAGCCGTGTGGACAATTTCGCCTCGCCAACCTTCAATTGCATTGACGCAAAAAGAATTTGGTTTTAAATCGGCTTTATAAATAGGTTTTGAAACTTCGGCGCTATTTTGGTGAACGTCAATCATTGTTTTAATGAGTTGAATAGATTGTAAAGCTTCTTGGTAGCGCAAAAAACCACGCGCCATCACATCACCACTGATACAGGTTTTAGGTTCAAAATTGATGGTATTATAATATCCAAAAGGATGGCTATACCTAATATCGCGTTTAAATCCAACAGTTTTGGCTACCATTCCAACACATCCTAATAAGCCGACATTTGTTTTAGAAATGATACCAATACCATCAAATCGCTTAATAACACTCGGAATATTAAAGGTTTTTTCTGCCATTTCTACAAAACGACTTTCGAATTCACTTAAAACAGAATTTAAATCCGATTTTAAATCATTACTTAAAGGATAATGTGTGCCTCCAATTCTGATTAATCCTTTTCCAAAACGGTTGCCACACCAACGTTGAGTAAAATTTATGATAGGCGTTCTAAGTGCATTAAAAACACTACTTCCCAGTTGATAAGCCACGTCTGTACACATCCCACAAAGGTCGCCCGTATGCATGGCCAAGCGTTCTAATTCTAAAGCAATATTGCGCTCAATACTGAGGTTATAATCTATTTTAATTTGCCCCAATGATTCCATTGATGTAACAAAAGCAAGTGCATGTGCCATAGCAGAATCGGCGGTGATACTTTCGGCTAAAATCGTGCGTTGCAAATCGGTTTTTTTATGCAACATTAAGGTTTCTATACCTCTGTGTTGCCAGCCCAACTGAATTTCGAGGTGTTTTACTGTTTCGCCGTGACAGCTAAATTTAAAATGTCCGGGTTCTATGATTCCGGCATGAATAGGACCAACACTTACTTCGTGCATTTCGGTTGAATTGAAATGGTAAAATGGGTAGTTTGCTATTTGTTTTGATTGGTCGGCGCGATTATGTGCAAATCTGACGGGTTTTAACCACGGATGATTTAAAAATTGAATGTTAAAGTTTTCGTGGATTTCGCGTTCAAAAATATGAAATGCAAAATGATCTTGTGTTAAAGATTCTAAAGCGATATCAGACGATAAAAGATGATGCGAAAAAATTAAAAATTCGCGATCAACATCGTCGGCAATAATTGCTATCAATTGAAAACCATTTTCTTTAGGAATGGCAAAGTAGTTTGAACAATGTGCTTTATCAAAGTCTAGTAGTAATTTAATCGCCTGAATTCTAAAATCATTGTAGGGCAAAACAGGGATGTCGGCCGTGTGAATTTGACCGCCATTTTTCAATTTTATATATTGATTTGTTGCTTTCATAGTCTTAATTTATAGCTGCTTGAATTAAGTCAAACAAGTACTGATTCTGAAAAATACCGAAGTAAATACTCACTCCTAATAAAAAAATTTGCAAAACGTATTCTACTGGTTTCCCTTTTATATTAGAAAAATTGTTGGGATTTGGCGGATAAAACAACATCTTGAATATGGCTCTTAAAAGCACATAAAAAATGACGATTAAAGCAAATAATATCAAGACAGTAATTATCCAATGTTTTTGTAGCATCAATTCTTTAAATATCATCAACTCGCTGATAAATAATCCAGAAGGAGGCATTGCCATAATACCAATAGACCCAAACAGCAAGATTAAACCGCCGATAGGATTTTGATAAAAATAACCTCTTATTTCTGTTTTATTGCCACCGTTTATACGAATCATTTGACCTACTTGAAAAAAGATACCCGACTTTAAAATCGCATTATAAGTGAGGTGTAAAAAAGCAGCCAACATCCCTACTTTTCCTAAAGACAATGCAATTAATACGAGACCCGCATGTTCCATACTTGAATAGGCGTACATGCGTTTACAGTTTTTAATACGCATTAAATAGGCGGCAGCAAAAAACAAGGTTGATATTCCTGCAATAAGTAAGACATGATTCATCCAAGTATCAATCGAAGTATTTGAAAAAGCTTGGTAAAAACGGAATATTCCTAAAAATCCTGCATTTAAAACCACACTCGAAAATAAGCCACTAATTGGTGATGGCGCCACATCTTTGGCATCAATATCTACATTAAACATTGGGATTGCACCCATTTTAACGCTAAAGCCAACCAAGATAAATACGAAAGCAGCTTTTAACCAAATAGGGTTCATCAACAAAGCATTTTGTTTCAAGAGCGTAAAAGTCAGTTCGTTGAGGTGAATTTCTTGAGCAGCAACGCTCAAAAATAAGATTCCAACAAAGGCAAGCGTAATTGATATTGAACAAGCGTAAATGTATTTCCAAACCGCTTCTAAAACGACTGCTTTTCGGTCGTGATAAATTAGAGTGGCACCGGTTAAAGTTGTGGCTTCAACAAATGCCCACAACATGCCGTAACGACTGCTTAAATAAACACCCATTAATGCGGCATTAAAGCCAATATAAACCGCATTGTGTATTCTTACGGTGCGCAATAATTCATCTTGATGTATTTCGTAAACTTGATAGTGTACCGCAGAAATAAAACTTAAAACCGAGAGCACACACGCAAATAGAACACTAATGCTATCGTAATTAAAATAATCGACTTTAGCGCCATTTAGATTCTGAAATAAATAGATTACAAATCCAATCTGAAAAATGTTAAATATGTAAACGGCACTGTGCGTAAGGTTTTTAGATCTTAGCAACAAGATGAGTCCGATAAAAATAGCTACTACTAAATAGTACGTATAAATCATAAACCTAATCTTTTAAACTTGATAAAGCATCCGACGAATCATCTTGAAAATGATACGTAAGCTTGTTAAAAAAAATACCTAAAACTAAAACACTGACAAATAAATCGAGTAAAATAGCGGTATTTATTAAAAATGGCATCTCATTACCAACGGCTAACGCCATTAAAAAAACACCATTTTCAATAACGATAAAACTGATGATATGAATGGTAATTGTCTTATTGATAACGATAAAAATGAGCCCCATAATTACCGCAGTAATTGCGGTTGAAAGGTATTTTATCTTTATAAAATCATTTTTTAGAAGGTTTCCTAAAATAATGGTAATAATAAAAACACTAATGGTAGCCAAGATGAGATAAAAGCCCTTCATCTTGCGATGATTTTTAAAATTATTGATGTTGGTAATTTTATTTCGTTTGGCGATGTTTAGAAGATAAACTGGAATTAAAATCCCTTTAAAAACAAGGGTTTCAACGGCTATAAATCCAATATTAAAATAGCTTAACTCATCTAATCCGATAAGGGCAATTAAAAATAGCAAAACCCCCTGAAACCCAAGAAGCATAATATACCGTTTAATATTAACCGATATTGAAAAATAAAGGATTGAAACAGCAAATAAAAGAATAAATAGTGAATCCATATTACAAGTGGTTTTCTAAAAGTAAAATCATTAAAAACATCACGACGGCAATTCCAGAAATGGTCAATACAAATTGAGAATTATAAATCATTTTTAAACGCGCTCTAAAACTTTCGAGAATTCCTACAGTTATTGCAAAAATAAGTTCAATTGCGATAAAAATGAGCACTTCTGACCAAAGTGGCAATTTCCATAAAATTAAAACTACATTGGCGATAATTCCTCCAAAAATAGAGAATTTTAGGGCGTTGCCAATACCGACAAGCGCCATATCGAAACCGCTGTTATCTAATACCATAACTTCGTGAATCATAGTCAATTCGAGATGTGTTTTAGGGTCGTCAATTGGTAAACGGCTACTCTCAATTAATGAAAATTGCAACAAGATGTAACACGACAGTACCACAAATAAAATAGAAGAAGAATTATCTAAGTTAAAAGTTGTGAACATTTCGGCAAACGAACTATGCCCGGTTAAAAGGACTAAAGCGGCCATAATCATAAAGAAAGCAGGCTCAATGAGCATTGAAAAAAGGGCTTCACGGTTTGCCCCCATTCCTTCAAAACCGCTCCCAACATCTAAGGCACTAATAATAATAAAAAATTTACCAAGTGCTAATAGATAGATAAACAACAAAAAGTCTCCTTCAAAGTGAATAAATCCGGCATACTTATTTGTAAATGGAATAAATAAAGCAGCCATTATCAATACCAAAATATTGATAACGGGCGCTACCTGAAAAATAATACTTGTGGTAGTACTAAAAATACTTCCTTTTTTTAGCAGTCGCAAAATATCATACCAAGGTTGCCATAAAGAAGGCCCTCTTCGTCCACTAAACTTTGCTTTGGTAACGGCAATAAGCCCTGGGAATACAATAGCACAAATTAATATTAAAATAAAGCTCAACATTTAGATAATATTTGTAATGGTTAATAATACAATCAAAATAATAAAAATCAGCGGATACATGATATAATCTTGAATTTTTCCGGTTTGCAAAACCGCCAGTTTCTTTACCCAAACAATCAGTGTATTTGCGATAGGCATAATGACTGTATTTTCAATTTTATCTTCAGTATGTGTTTTAAAAGCACGTGGAATTGGAAATATTTCGTTTTCGCCATAACTGATATTATCACTTTTATCGTGAAAAAGTGGTTTCGAAATTCGGGCAAAATTAGCGGCAAAAGAAGTTGCCGTATATTGATTAGTTATTGCATCAGCATATTGATAACCACAACCCCAAGTTTGACCAAATTTTATTTGTTTGCCTTTTAATATCAAGTTGCGGATTACAAAAAACACTCCAAAACTAGTTATCAAAATAAGACCTAAAATTCCAATTGAATGTAGTGCATTGGCAATGGGAAGGTTCTGGAACGCAATGTCTGGAAATTTATCTTGTATAACTGAGGTTACCAGTTGGTAAAAATATATCGGCAACAGCCCAATACTTACAATCCAAAAAATAGGGAGCGCTTTTGCAAAACGCATTGATGGTTCTATTTCGATAGCATGTTCGGCATTTGGCGTTCTTGCCGTTCCCAAAAAAACCATCCCAAAAGCTTTTGTAAAACAAAACAAGGCTAATCCGCCAATGAGCGCTAAGCCTAAAACACCGAATAACATCAACAGTGGTAATTCTAAACTCACTGCTTTAAAACTTTGAAAGAGTCCGTTATAGATTAAAAATTCAGAAATAAATCCATTAAAAGGTGGAATTCCGCTAATAGCTACAGCGCCTATTAAAAAGGAAAAAGCTGTAAAAGGCATTTTTTTAATCAATCCACCAAGCGAATTGATATCACGGGTATGAGTTTTAATATAAACTGAGCCGGCACTGTAAAATAACAGAGATTTAAATAGCGAATGGTTTACGATATGAAGTAATGCTCCAGCCCAGCCCAAAGCCGAAACTAAAGGCTGATGATAAACTTGTCCTAACACGCCAACTCCCATACCAATACCGATAATTCCGATATTTTCGATGCTGTGATATGCCAATAATTTTTTTAGATCATGTTGGACGATGGCAGACATTACTCCAAAAATACCTGTAAAAATTGAAATACCAAAAAGAAATAAGCCAATGCTTAAATTGAGATCAGGAAAATTAAATAAGACGCGAATTAACCCATAGATTCCCATTTTTATCATCACGCCAGACATTAAACCCGATATATGTGAAGGGGCGGCTGGGTGCGCAATAGGCAACCAAGCATGTAAAGGGAAAAAGCCTGCTTTAATACCAAATCCGATAAAGAAAAGTAGAAAAAACCAAAATGAATTTGGTATTCCGAGAACAAAAGCCGAATTAAAAGTCATCGCTTTTATACCTTCAAAGCTAAAGTCTCCGGTAGCTGCAAAAACATAAACAAAGCCTGCAATTATAAAAAAGTAGGCTATATGCATTTGCACTAAATATTTAATACCTGATTTAATAACTTCGGGTTTTTCGCTTTCAAAAATCACTAACATAAATGCACTCAACGACATGATTTCCCACACTAATAAAAAGCCCAATGCCTGTTGTATCATCACCACTAATAACAAAGATAAATTCAACATGAAAAAGTTAAAATAATGCAGTAGAAAGCTAAATTTTTGTTTTATTTTTTGATAAGGTTCTAAATACTTTCTTGCATAAATATAACTGGTTAGACAGGTAAAATTTATCACCAATATAAACAGAGCAGATAATTTATCAATTTTTAATATTAATGGTTGAAAATAAAATTTATCGATAAATATTTCTTGGTATTCTAATCCGGACGAAAGCACCTTTACTGCAAAATACGAAGTGGTAAACCAAAGTGTTAATTCTAACAAAAAAACAAACCAATAGGCTAATTTGCTAGAAAACAAAAATGTAAACCAAATCAATAGAAATAATGCCGCAATGATGGTTGCCATAATCTTAATTTAAATTAATCAAAGTAAAATTAAAATATTTAATAATTAAAACTTTCATTTATATCATTTTTAAAATGGTAAGTACTAGAATCAGGATCATAAAAATCAAAGGGTAAACAATATAGTTTTGGATTTTACCGGTTTGTAAAATAGCTAATTTTTTTACCAATAAAACCAACGAATTAGCAAAAGGCATAATCACAATACGCTCTAATTTATCTTGAGTACTCGATTTATAATCGCGATCTTTGGGAAATATTTCGTTTTTGCTATAACTAATGGTATCGCTCATATCAATAAAAACGGGTTCTGCAATCCGCTTAAAATTGGATGCATACGACGTAGCTGTATATTGGTTAGTTATAGGATTTGCAAATTGATAACCACAACCCCAAGTAGGTCCATAAGTAACAAGTTTCTTTTTTAAAATTATTTTTCGAATGCTAAAAAAAGCTACAAATCCTACAATGAGTATCAAAGCTAAAATGCCAATCCATGATAAAGAATGCGCTACCGAAAGGTTTTTAAATTCTATTATTGGATAGCGTTCTTGAATAATTGAACTTACAAATTCATAAAAATAAAAGGGAAAAAGAGAGATGCTCAAAATCCAAAAAATAGCTAATACCTTAGCCAATCGCATGGAAGTTGGTATTTCGGTAGCATGCTCGGCGTGGGGCGTTCTAGCGGTTCCTAAAAAAACCATTCCAAAAGCTTTAGTAAAAGTAAATAGCGCCAATCCGCCAATGAGCGCCAATCCTAAAATACCAAATAACATTAATAAAGGCAAATCGAGACTCACTTCCTTAATGCCGTTAAAAAGTCCGTTGTAAATTAAAAATTCTGAAATAAATCCGTTAAACGGTGGCATCCCACTGATAGCAATAGCACCAATGATAAAAGCAAACGCTGTAAAAGGCATTTTTTTTATCAATCCACCAAGCGAATTGATATCGCGGGTATGGGTTTTAGTGTAAACCGATCCGGCACAATAAAATAGCAAGGATTTAAAAAATGAATGATTTACGAGGTGCAACAGGGCGCCAATCCAACCCAAAGCGGCAACGACAGGCTGATTATAAACTTCACCCAACACGCCAACGCCAATACCAATGCCTATCACACCAATATTTTCGATGCTGCTATATGCCAATAATTTTTTTAAATCATTTTGGACCACAGCCGACATAATGCCAATAAGTCCTGTTAAAATCGATATAAAAAAGATAAAAATTCCGATGCTAAAAGACAATTCGGGCAAGTTGAATAACACGCGAATAAGTCCGTAAATCCCCATTTTAATCATAATACCAGACATCAATCCAGAAATATGAGAGGGCGCTGCGGGATGTGCAATTGGCAACCAGGTATGTAAGGGAAAGAATCCCGCTTTGGTACCAAATCCCATAAAGAACAAGAGAAAAAGCCAAAAAGAATTGGGAATTTTAAAAAGGTTGTCAGTATTAATTGCAAAAGATTTGATTCCCTCAAAACTAAAATCGCCGGTATTAGCATAAACCAAAACAAATCCAGCTACAATAAAAAGGTAGCCAAAGTGCATTTGAACTAGATATTTAACGCCAGCTTTTACAATTTCGGGTTTTTCACTTTCAAAAATTACCAGCATAAAAGAGCTGAGCGACATGAGTTCCCACACTAACAAAAATCCAATAGCATCTTGAAGCATCACCACCATTAACATGGTGAAGTTCAGTATAAAAAAATTGAAATAATGAAGGATAAAACTGAATTTTGGTTTGTGATTTTGGTAAGGTTCTAAATATTTTCGTGCATAAATATAACTAGTTAAAGAAGTAAAATTTATTAACAAAATGAACAGCGCCGTAAGTTTATCAATTTTGATACTCAGCGGATGAAAATAGAATTTTGAAATAAATATTTCTTGATAGTCAATTCCGTACAGCAATACATTCATTGCATAAAAAGAAGTTATCAGCCAAAGCGTGACTTCTAATAAAAGTACATACCAATATGAACTTTTTATCGAAAATAAAAATGTAAACCAGCTCAAAATAAATAATACCAGAATGGTAGCACTCATAATCTTATTGAAATTTAAATGAGCAAAATTACGCTAATTGAGTTAATATCATAAAAGATTAAACTTTTTTTAATGCAAATTTATAAACTAAAAAAAATGATTTTAAAAATCTAACTATTTATGTAAAAATTCTTTCTTGCTAAAGAGCACTTGGGCGCTTTCAACATGCTTTTCGTCGGGGATACAACAGTCAACTGGGCAAACGGCGGCGCATTGAGGTTCATCGTGAAAGCCCTTGCACTCGGTGCATTTATCTGAAATTATAAAATAATATTCATCTGATATTGGCTCATTATCAGCCTCGGCATCGACTGCATTTCCATTTGGCAAAACAACTTTTCCTTTTAAAGTGGTGCCGTCTTTGTAACGCCAATTTGAAGCCGATTCATAGATTGCATTATTAGGACATTCGGGTTCGCAAGCACCACAGTTAATACATGCGTCGGTAATAATTATTGCCATTGTAATTTTGTTAAATTTGTACCCGCAAATATAAACATTAAAACCTAATATTTTTTGGGAATGACTTTAGA
>JAVHOP010000112.1:22314-31399 GCA_036170135.1 Flavobacteriaceae bacterium
AGGATTTGATGCCATTATTGCCACCGGAAGTAACAATACGGCGCGCTATTTTGATTATTATTTTGGGAAATACCCAAATATCATTCGCAATAATCGGAATTCGGTTGCCATTTTAACAGGCACAGAAACCGAAGACGAATTATTATTATTAGGCGACGATATTTTTACCTATTTCGGTTTAGGTTGTCGCAATGTTTCTAAACTTTTTGTGCCTAAAAATTACAATTTCGATTTGCTTTTTAAGGCTATTTATCCTTTTAAAGATTTAATTAATTACACAAAATATCGAAATAATTACGATTATAACAAAGCGGTTTATCTGATGAGCCTTTTTAAATTGTTAGAAAATGGCTTTTTAATGCTTAAAGAAGATAACAGTTATGCCTCACCTATTGCGACTTTATTTTACGAATATTATAATGATTTAGAGCAACTTGAAGGTAAATTAATTCACGATACCGAAAAAATTCAATGTGTTGTTACCTCAAATACTTCAATAAAAAAAGCTGTTGCATTTGGTAAAACACAACAGCCTAATCTATGGGATTACGCCGATGGCGAAGATACTTTAGCCTTTTTGCAAAATATTTAATTCTTACGAATAAAAATAAAGTCACCGCCCTCATCACCAACATCTTGAATGGTTCCAAATTGTGGCGTTGTTGGGCTATTATTACCTACAGGCGCTTCAAGTTGGCTGAATAGCTGACTTGCCGCCAAATAAGTATCTTTATTGTTTTCTAAGCGATCAAGTAAATATTTCATAAAAATACTAACATTAGGAACGGTTTTTAAAGTCCCACTTGTCATCGCCTTTCTACTTGGCAATTCATATTTCTTTTGAATGTTCAAAGATGCATCTTTAATATCAAAAGCTCTGGTTTTAAAGATACTACCACTAAAACAAGCATCCGAAATTAGAAAAGTGTGTTTCGATTTAATACGTTTAATATTATCAACCACAATGGCATTATTTATCCAATTATCCGTATAATCGGCTTCGGCATCAGAAGGAAGCCAATATCCTAAATTGTCTTCGGCATTAAAGGTGCCGTGGCCTGCATAAAAAATCAAAACATTATCTTTTGAGGTTACAACTTTACTCAAGCGGTCAAAAGCACGGATAATCTTTGATCGCGATGGGTTGAACAGCGTTTCAACATGATCTGCGTCAAACTGATAATATCCGATAAGGACATCGGATAAATTCTGAATATCCTTTGTTGGCATCCCGTCAAGGCTGACAATTTTTGAATCATCGTAATCGCTCACACCTATTAACAAGGCATAATATGTACCCCCGTTGGTTTTAATGACATTATCATTATTGACGACATTTGGTCCTGGATCGACAATAACTACAGGAGTCACTTCTCGTTTTATTTTAAATTTGGTAATCGACGAATTGTATTTTAAATCGGTTGCTTTTACATTTAAGTCATTATCACCAACACGCAAAGGAACTTGCGCTTCAAAAGTACCATCAGATTGCAAACTGGCATCTACACCGTTAATGGTAACTTCAAAAATACCGTCGGCATCGGTGGCTTTACCTTTTACGGTCATTTTTTTGGCTTGAACAATTTTAAAGCCACGTTCAACTGCGGGTTCTGTAATTACAATAACAGGTGCTGTATTATCAATATTGGTTTCAATATATTTTACAGATAAATTATCAATGCCAATTTTCTGATTTGCAAAAATGACAAAACCTAGTCTATCGCCATAAAATGGTTCAAATTCTTTTGAAGTAACAAAGTTATTGTTGATATAAAAATTTAAAGTTTTATCATTTTTACGAATTGTTAAGATATTTGAGCTACCCGCGTTTTTGTTAATAAAACTACTTTCTGTCCAATCTTGAATTAATTTACTATCGCCCTGCTCCATCTTTTTGATTTTGAAGTTGCCATCCGATGATATTAAATAGTTAAATTGATTGTTTGAATCACTGCGACCCCAGGCAATACCGAAACCATAATTTTCTACGCCAGATATTTTTTTAATTTCGGCACTAATTTCAAAATTTTTTGTTTGGTCTATTGTATTTTCTATTGTTGTTGACCAACCGCCCGTAGTATTTTTATGTTCAAAGTTGTAAATTCCATTTTCAAAACTTAACACATAATCTTTAGTATCTCCCGTAGCCCATTCATTGTTATTATGAGAAAAATCATCGCTAAAAGGTCCACTTTTAATCACATTTACGATATCAGGTTTAACGGTACTATCAATATATTTGACTTTAATATAGTCAACGGCTACTTTTTGATTGTCATAAATAATAAATCCAAGTCGGTTTCCTAAAAATGGCTGATTTGCGATTTGGTTGACATAATTTCCATTGATAAAAAACTTGATAATAGCCCCTTCTTTTCTAATGGTCAAGGTATTTTCTTTTTTATCGATAAAGGAACTTGTTGTCCAATCAATTAAATCTTTGCGGGTAGAATTTTCGGAGCGGTCAATTGAATAAAGTCCATTGGCTGTAACGGTATATCCAAAAGTATCTCCAGAGCCTTTTCTGCCCCATAAAATACCATAGCCATTATTTTCGATACCGCTAATTTTAAGAAATTTAGCTTCAATTTCGTAATCTTTTGACTCATCAATATATTTTTCTATTGTAGATGACCAGCCTCCGGTAGCATTTTTATGTTCAAAATAATATTTTCCACCCGAAAAGTTCAACTCGTAATCTTTAGTATTTCCTGTTGCCCAATCGTTTGTGTTTGATGTAAAGTCATCATAAAATAAATCTTTTGAATTGTCAATTTTTTTATTGAGATAACTAACCCTTAAGTTATTGAAGGCGATAGTTTGCTTATAATAAACTACAAATCCAAGATAATCACCATAAAAAGATTTGGCTTCGGTTTGCATCAAATATGTATCGTTAATATAGTAATTATATTTATTGCCTTCTTTGCGGATTTTAAGTTTGTTATTGGCACCATTGCCCTTATTAATGGCAGTGCTAGCGGTCCAATTTTGTAAAATTTGGGTTTTTCCGTCTTCAATATATTCAATATAGTAACTACCATCGCCAGAAATAAAGAATTCAAACTCGTTATCGCTGTCTTTTCTTCCCCAAAGCATTCCGTATCCATTATTTTGAATCCCATCTACTTTAGTGATATCTGCTTCAATTTCGAAATCTTTTGTCTGGTCAATTTTTACACTTTTACTAGATGTCCAGCCATAATCATCGCGTTTATGGTTAAAATAATAGCTTCCATTTTTAAAACTTAATCCTATATTTTCATTGCTCAATTCTGTCCAATCATTAGTGTTAGAATTGAAATCATCTTGAAAAATAAGTTCGGTGTTAAAATCATTATTATTATTTGTTACTACCACTGGGGGCTCATCTTTTTTAGTGAGGTAATAAACTGATAGATAATTTATTTCAATTGCTTGTTTGTTATAAACTACAAAACCAATCTGATTTCCGTAAAAAGATTCAAAAGGTAGACTTTCAACTTTGGCATCGTTGATGTAAAAATTAATAGTATTTCCAAATTTCTCTATTTTTAGAATGTTATATGGGCCATTATCTTTTTTGATCTCACTTGAAGTTTTCCAAGCAACAATATCACTAAAGGTGCCATTTTTTGATTTTGCTATGCGGTAATAACCGGTTCCGGTAATATTGAATGAGTAAAAATCTCCCGCAGCATTTTTGCCCCACATCAATCCGTAACCATATCCTGTTTCGCCAGATTTTTTTACAATTAGGGTTTCAATTTTAAAATCCTTAGACTGGTCTAAATCAAAAGACTTATGCGTTTCCCAACCTTCGGTAGTTTTTTTATAATCAAAATTATAGCTACCATCTTTAACATTTATATTGGCGGTTTCATTATTTTGAACAGACCAACCCATTTTATTATCATCAAAGCCATCAAAAAAAGGTACTTTCTCTTTAACTTCAACATCTACGATAGGCTCATCTTTTTTGGTGAGATAATAAATTGAGATATAATTTATTTCAATTGCTTGTTTGTTATAAACTACAAAACCAATCTGATTTCCGTAAAAAGATTCAAAAGGTAGACTTTCAACTTTGGCATCGTTGATGTAAAAATTAATAGTATTTCCAAATTTCTCTATTTTTAGAATGTTATATGGGCCATTATCTTTTTTGATCTCACTTGAAGTTTTCCAAGCAACAATATCACTAAAGGTGCCATTTTTTGATTTTGATATGCGGTAATAACCGGTTCCGGTAATATTGAATGAGTAAAAATCTCCTGCATCGTTTTTGCCCCACATCAATCCGTAACCATATTCAGTTTCGCCTGATTTTTTTACAATTAGAGTTTCAATTATAAAATCCTTAGACTGATCTAAATCAATAGACTTATGCGTTTCCCATCCTTCGGTAGTTTTTTTATAATCAAAATTATAACTACCACCTTTGACATTTATATTGGCGGTTTCATTATTTTGAACAGGCCAACTGGCTTTGTTATCGTCAAAACCATCAAAAAAAGGAATTTTTTCTTGAGCAAATAAGCTGTTAGAAAGAAAATATAATAGCGCTAAACTTAAAGTACGCTTTATCATAATCTTAATTATTTATGGTTAATACTAATAAAAATTGGTACTAGATTAGATGATTGATTTGCTGAAGTAGCTGAAAAATTAACATCATTAACATTAAATTTCACTTCTTTGGCATCAAATAAATCTGATTTAAAGTAGGTTTTTACTTTTGACACAAAACTACCTTTCTCATTTTTAATGCTTTGAATAACAGCGTTTATGTCAATTTCTTTGGTGCTGAATAGAATACATAATATGTCTTGACCTGGCACATTGTCAAACTCTATAAAATAATCTTCATTAGGAATAGCAACTTCACTATTATTAAAACCAAAATAAGCGCTGTATTTTTCGAATGGATACAATAGATTTATAGATTTATCGCCACCACCGTAACCAATTAAATAAATATAAGCAGGTTTTTCGCTTTTAAAACGGATTCTAAATTGCGTACCAGTTGGATAAGCTTCTGGCACTGAATAAGTAGTTTTCTCTGCCGTGACAATGTTAAAGTTTCGACTAATATCGGCATTTGCATTTACAGGCATTAATGTGCCATTACTCAATTGTAAACTTAAAGCGCCCTGCAGTGTAACGGTTTCATTTTGAGGTTTTGGCTCTACTTTTGGGTCGACAATTGGTTGTGGTTTAGGCTCGGGGTCTTTAATGTTTTCGACCATCACATAGGCCGTTTTTGCATATTTTTCGAAATCGGCATAGCGCACCCAAATAAATCCACTATTACCCCAGTTTGTTCCCCAAGAATTCAGCAATTCAAAGGCGCCACCAGCTTTATTATCATCATAACCAATTACCACCATAGCGTGACCGCCTTCGGCACCTTCTTGAACGCCACTCCAAACATCTGAAACGCTATAAAAAGAGCTTGAAACGCTCATCCCAATAACAACAGGATTGTTATTGGCGATTGCTTTTTTAACATTAAGCGCCAGGTTTACCGGATTATCCCAATCGGCTAAGCGCAAAAAAGTAGCAATTTTATTATCAGCCGCTAACTGAATTCCGTAATCAGATGGTTGCGTTTCGCAATTATCATCAGCGTAAGGAAAATCGTTGTATTTTAAAATACCATATTGTCTTATAAGTTCCATGGCATCCGAAACATAAGCCCCATTTTCACACTTCACATCATCTTTAGATTTAATGATATTATACACAAAAGCAGGCGAAAAAATATTCTGATCTATTAATGAAGTTTCTCCTTTCCAACCATTTTTAATGGCATACGAAATGGTTCTAGCTCCAAATCCACTTGCCCACCCTACACAAGAAGGTTGTCTTCCTTGGCTCAATGGTGTTGGGCAGTAATCTTTTAAACTGTAATTAGAAGGAATCCCTGTAAAACTGCGTGTTGTTAAGGGGGCTAATTGTCCAACAACTTCATACTTTTCCTTACTTAACAACATTCCCGTTGTATAAGTTTGTTGGGCTTGCAAAATTTGGGAAACAGAAAAGAGTAGTCCCAGTAAAATCAATTTTCTCATTTTTAGTTGTTTTATGATTAAAAAGTTAGCGATTATAAGTTGCTAAAATAAATAAAAAATCAAATCAAATTAAAAATGAAAGTAAATTTAAAAAATACGTCAAATGACGTATTTAAAAAATCAGCTTTTACAAGTGTTTTATTTGAGATTATAGTCCGTTTCTAGCTTTATATACTCTAAAAATTCGGCTTTAACTGAATCCTTTTTAAAGGCTCCACCAAACTCGGATGTAACGGTGCTACTGGCAATATCTCTAATTCCTCGTGAGTTGACACACAGATGTTTTGCATCAATAACACAAGCCACATCTAGTGTTCCTAATGCTTGTTGTAAAGCCTGAACTACTTGCATGGTTAGTCGCTCTTGAACTTGTGGACGTTTGGCGTAATAATCTACAATACGATTCATCTTTGACAAACCGATAACCTTTCCTTTCGAGATATAAGCTACGTGTGCACGTCCAATAATTGGAAGAAAATGATGTTCGCAAGTTGTGTATAAAACGATGTTTTTTTCCACTAACATTTCACCGTATTTATAATTATTTTCAAAAGTTGATAGTTTGGGTTTTGAGGCTGGATTTAATCCTGAGAACAATTCATTTATATAAGACTTAGCAAAACGTCGTGGAGTTCCTCTTAAGCTGTCATCTGTTAAATCTAGCCCTAAAGTTTCTAAAATATGTTTAAAGTCGGCTTCTATAACTTTTATTTTTTCTTCATTTGACATTTCAAAGGCGTTTTCCCTTAATGGGGTTTGTGCCGCTGTACTCAAATGATCATCTCCTATTTCGTCCATTTCATGTGGGTTTTTACCATTTTTACCTTCAAACATATTTTTTATTTTAGGTTGCAAAGTTATGAATTCTTTAATATCTCAATGAGTTCTTTTAGCGAACAATTTTGTTGATTACCACTCTGCATATTTTTTAGGG
Source organism: Flavobacteriaceae bacterium (assembly GCA_036170135.1). Taxonomy (GTDB): domain Bacteria; phylum Bacteroidota; class Bacteroidia; order Flavobacteriales; family Flavobacteriaceae; genus CG1-02-35-72. The sequence goes on from JAVHOP010000112.1 coordinate 29,302, forward strand.
TAAATTGTTTATTTTGTATTTCTGAACTGCCTGCTAAAACCACAAAATCAATCGTTCTTTTATTGGCATATATCATTTGTTTATTCATTTTAACAGCATCTGGGTAAAGCTCTGCGCTGATGTTATTCTGACGTAAAACTTTGATACATTTTATAGCATAAAGCGCTTCGGCATCACCAAAATTAATAAATACTACTTTTGGTTTTGGAATACTAACCGCTTCAAATAAATTAAGGGCATCTAGTGCCAAATAAATGCGGTCTAAACCAAACGAAATACCTATGCCGCCTACGCCTGGTAATCCAAAGATTCCGGTTAAATCGTCGTAACGCCCGCCACCACCAACTGAACCAACACCAACTCCGGGGATTTCGACTTCAAAAATAGCGCCCGTATAATAATTCAACCCACGCGCTAAAGTCACATCCAAAACCAATTCAGCCGATTGCAATTCAATATTTTCAATCGCATCAACCACAAATTGCAATTCGTCAACCCCTTTTAAACCGATTTCAGAATCCTTTAATAAGTCGCGTAGTTTTTGTAATTTATCTTGATTGGTGCCTTCAAATTGAAACAATGGCTTGACTTTATCTATGGCTATTTGGCTGATACCTTTTGATAACATTTCTGTTGTAACACCTTCTATACCAATTTTATCGAGCTTATCTAAAGCCACCGTAAAATCGATTAGTTTATCTTGAGCCCCAATCATTTCGGCCAAGCCGGATAAGATTTTGCGATTATTAATTTTGATACGGGTTTGACTGAATTTCAGCTTGGTAAACGCATCGTCGTAAAGCTGAACTAAAGAGACTTCCTGCCAAAGTGAGGTACTGCCAACCACATCGGCATCGCATTGATAAAACTCTCTAAAGCGTCCTTTTTGAGGGCGATCGGCACGCCAAACAGGTTGCATTTGATAGCGTTTAAACGGGAAAACCAACTCGTTTTGGTGTTGTACCACATAACGTGCAAAAGGCACGGTTAAGTCGTAGCGCAACGCTTTTTCTGAAATTTGTGATGTCAGTTTTAAACTATTTTTATCTTGTAAATCGGTTACAGAAGCCTTTGCAAGATAATCACCAGAATTCAATATTTTAAAAATCAAGCGGTCACCTTCCTCACCATATTTGCCCATCAGGGTCTCACTATTTTCAAACGATGGGGTTTCAATCGGCTGAAAGCCAAATAATTCAAATGAACCTTTAATACTATTAAAGATGTAATTGCGTTGCGCAACTTCTATTGGAGAAAAATCTCTGGTACCTTTTGGGATGCTTGGTTTAATCGCCATATTTTAATTGTAATGTTTTAAAGTTGCAAATATCTTAAAAATAAGGCTATTTAGCTAGTAAAAGTCGCGCATTTTCTAAATCCTCCGGTGTATCAATTCCGATAGGATTGTAATCGGTTTCAACCATTTTAATAGGCATATTGTTATGAATAAAACGCAAGTTTTCTAATTTTTCAATGGCTTCTAAAGGCGCCATTGGCAATTTGGTAAAATCCATTAAAGCCTGTTTTCTAAAGGCATAAATACCGATGTGCTTATAATAGGTCGCTGTTATTCCAGCGCGGTTAAACGGAATAACCGACCGTGAAAAGTATTGTGCAAAGTTGTCTTTGTTAACCACAACCTTAACGTTATTCGGATTCTGAATCTCTTTGTCATCTGTTAAAACAGTCATCAAAGACGCTAAGGCAATTTTATTATCAGTATCCGATTTAAAAACGGCTAAGAGTGGCGCTAATGTTTCCTTTTTAGTAAACGGTTCATCGCCTTGCACATTTACCACCACATCAACAACCATATCCGCAATAGCTTCGGCAATACGGTCGCTTCCACTTTCGTGTGATGATTTACTCATAATGGCTTTGCCCCCATTGTTGACAATTTCATCATAAATTATCGAACTATCGGTTACAACAAAAACATCATTAAACAAATGCGTATTTACAGTAGCCCGGTAAGTTGTTAAAATAACCGATTTACCTCCAAGGTCTTGCATTAATTTACCGGGAAAACGACTGGCTTGGTAGCGCGCCGGTATCATGGCAATAATTTTCATATACTATAATTGTGAGGCTAAATTAA
>JAVHOP010000113.1:0-8393 GCA_036170135.1 Flavobacteriaceae bacterium
TTTACAATCATCAACAATGAACCTTATCACCATCAATAATTTAAGATTTAAGATTTAAGATTTAAAAACAGAATATTAAAAATTTGAAAAATGAAACTAATTTTTGCCACCAATAACCAGCATAAACTCATAGAAGTTAAGGCGTTATTACCACAGTTTGAGCTTTTGAGTTTAAAAGATATCGGTTTTTTTAAAGATATTCCCGAAACAGAAAAAACCATTGAGGGGAATGCAAAATTAAAGGCACAATATATTTTTGACAAATACAACTTGCCTTGTTTTGCCGATGATACGGGACTAGAAGTTGCGGCTTTAAATGGTGCACCGGGTGTTTATTCGGCGCGATATGCCGGCGCCGATTGTGATTCGGAGGCGAATATTAAAAAATTATTGACTAATTTAAAACACAAACTAGATAGAACGGCTCAATTTAAAACGGTTATCGCTTATATTTCCAATCGGGAATCAAAAACCTTTACAGGAATTTGCCAAGGAACTATTCTAAAGCAAAAACAAGGAACACAAGGTTTTGGCTACGATGCAATTTTTATGCCTTTGGGTTTTGATAAATCGTTTGCAGAGATGAGTTTAAAAGCTAAATCGGCTATCAGCCATAGAGGAAAATCTATAAAATTATTGGTGGCATACTTAAATAAAATTGATAATAAATAAAAATTATAAAAATGGACTTATTTAAAGATGAAGATTTAAAAAAGGTACTCGCCAGAATAAATATGTTAAATGATAATTCCGTTTCGCGTTGGGGTAGCTTGAGTAGGGAACAAATGATGGTGCATTGCACTAAAGTATTAGAAGTCGCCATAAATCCTTATGAAAAACAATTGTTTATTGGGAAACTGTTTGGAGCCTATGTAGTAAAAAAAATTCTTAAAAATAAAGAAATGAAGAAGGGAATTAAATCGTCTAAAGTTCTTTTTGAAGAATTCCCTAAATCATTGGAAGAAGAAAAGGAAAGGCTAATCAGTACGTTTATACAATTCCACGAAAAGGGATCTGTTTTTTTTGAAAACAAACTCCATCCATTTTTTGGAAGATTAACAGCCAAACAATGGAACGAATTAACTTATAAACATTTAAACCACCATTTAAGTCAGTTTGGTTGTTGATTGACAATTAAATTGATTTTTCCCAAGCTTTTCGCAAATCAGCAGCTAGTTGGCCTGTTCCGTCATGACGCCACCCTGGTGGTTTTACAAAATATAATAGACGTTTAACTACGCTTGTTTTGTTTGTAAAAGCATCCTTAAATAGGGCCAACCATTCGTGAAAAGCAACGTAAAGTGGATTGTAACTATTGATGTTTGTGGTTAAACCATAAACCGGTTTTTCGACTTCAGGTTCAAAGGTGCCGAACAATTTATCCCAAATAATTAAAATTCCGGCATGATTCCTGTCTAGATATTGGGGATTCGTTGCGTGATGGACGCGGTGATGCGAGGGTGTATTAAAAACGGCCTCAAACCAAGGCGGCAATTTGTCGATGGTCTCCGTATGAATCCAAAATTGGTACAACAGACTAACCGACATTTGTGTGAGAATCATCAAAGGATGGAATCCCAATAAGGGCAACCACAACCAAAACACAAAAGAGTAAAAATTACCAGTCCATGTTTGACGCAAAGCGGTACTTAAATTGTAGTGTTGTGAAGAATGGTGAATGATATGCGAAGCCCAAAAAAAGCGACTTTCGTGACTGATGCGGTGAAACCAATAATAGCTAAAATCATCTGCAAAAACTAAAATTAGCCAAGCCCACCACGTAAACGGCATGTCAAAAATTCGATAATTATTGTAAATAAAAATCATAACGCCAAAAATCAAGCCTTTTGAGATAATGCCGATAAAAACATTGCCAAGTCCCATTGTTATTGAAGTAGCAGCATCTTTAAATTGATAAGTTTTAAGATGCATCTTAACCGAAACAAAAATTTCGATAACAATTAATAAAATAAAAAACGGAATGGCGTAATAGATGAGATTTGGAATTTCGGGAATTGTCATAATTTAAAATTTTGGTTATAAAATTAATGAAAGCTTTAGATTATCCAAAATCTTCATTAAATTGCATTAATCTAGATTCCAAATCTTTAAACTGTGTTTCTTGTATTTGTGATACGCAGGCACGTATGCCTTCGAGATGTTCGCTTCCGGTAATGGCTAAACCAATTGCCGAAATTCCATAATATAAAAGGCGTTCTAACAATTCGGCACCAGTCATATTCCTATATGAAAGCGTGAAATAAAAACCATCTGCCAAAGGTTTATCTTCATCTTTATCGTAAACAATGGTAAATCCGTTATCGGTAAACAATTTTTTCATCACTTTGGCGCGTTCGCCATAAATTTTAACAGCCGAAACAAAATCAAATAAACCCTTATTTGTAGCTTCTAACATCGCTGCCAAACCGTATTGCGCCGAATGAGTAACACCCGAAGACAAGGCATATAAAACCTTGTAAACTAAGTTATAACCAAAAAGAGGATTTCCAAATTTTTGATTTAAAGCTTCATATTTTCTATTGAATAAAACATCGCTAACAATCATCATTCCCACCCGCTGCCCGGCATACGAAAAAGCTTTTGAACTTGAAATCAGCAAGATCCAATTATCGGTATAATTTGCAACGCTAGGTTGGTAAGGTGCTTGCCCCGGTTTTGAATAATCTTTGCGAAAATCCATCGCAAAATAGGCTAAATCTTCAATAATTACCACATCGTATTTAGTTGCCAATTCGCCAATTATTTGTAATTCAGCCTCCGTAAAGCATATCCACGATGGGTTATTTGGATTTGAATAAATAATTGAATTAATTGTTCCTTTTGATAAGTAAGATTCCAACTTCTTTTTAAGTGCATTTCCGCGATAATTGTAAACATCAAACGTTTCATATTTCTGATTCAACACATCGAGTTGTTGTTTTTGAACCGGAAAACCAGGATCGATAAACAGTACGGTATCTTTTACAGGATTTAATTTATTAAGCATCAAAAAAGCCGCAAAGCCACCTTGCATTGAGCCAACCGTTGGGATGCAATTGTTTTTATTAACAGCGATATTTAAAAAGTTTTTAACAAACAAAGCCATTTCTGTTTTTAACTCAGGTACACCGTCAATCATTGGATATTTTGACGCAACACCGGCTTTTAGTGCTTTAATTTCACCCTCAATTCCTATTTGTGGTGGCATCAAACCAGGCACGCCCATTTCCATTCTAATAAATTTAGAACCCGTTTCTTCTTCAATATCATTAACCAATTTAACTAGCTCTCTAATAGAGGCTTTACCAATATCTTTGATGCTAGATTGCTCAATTTTAGATTTTACAATGGTGTAATTTACAGGTGTGTTTCTATTTTTTATTAGGGTCATGGTATTGATATTTATAAGACTCAAAAATACATAATGTTTTTTGTTATTTTTATAAAACTACTCAGGTGGCTTTTATAGAATTGAGTTTGACATAGTTGATAAAATTAGTGGGCAAATACAAGTGTCCCCTTTCTAATTTGCGAATATATTTTATATATTTAGCGAAAATTAAAATAAAATTATGACTTCAATAATCATCCTAATCTTTGTGCTAGGTTATTTGACCATTACCTTAGAACATCCGTTAAAATTAGATAAAACAGTACCGGCTTTATTGATGGCATCTATAATGTGGGCATTGCTGGCAATAGGATTCCATCAAGGATGGTTTACACTAATTGATAGTAACGAAAAGGTGTTTTCGGTAATTAATGGTGTTATAGACGAACAAACCGAAGATGGATTTACAAGTCTCCTCTTGCATCACTTAGGTAAGACGGCAGAAATTCTAGTTTTTTTGATTGGCGCGATGACCATTGTAGAAATTATAGATCTACATCGCGGTTTTGATGTTTTAAAAAATGCTGTCCATACAAAAAGCAAAAGACAATTGTTATGGATTATCGCCATTTTAGCATTTTTACTTTCTTCAGTTATCGATAATTTAACCGCAACGATCGTGTTAATAACATTATTGCGAAAATTAATAAAGGTAAAACAAGATCGCTTGTGGTATGCCGGAATAATTATTATTGCTGCTAATGCGGGCGGTGCTTGGTCGCCAATTGGCGATGTTACCACTACCATGTTATGGATAGGCAAACGCACTTCGGCAGAACATTTAATGATGCGAATATTTTTACCTTCAGTCATTAATTTAGTAGTTCCAGTACTTTTAGCGAGTATTTTTGTACCTAATTTTAAAGGAAATGTAAAAATTGAAGAAGTTAAAAAAGATGATGAAGAACAGACTTTGTTGAGCAGCAAAACGATACTTTTTTTGGGTTTAGGTATGATAGTTTTTGTACCTATATTTAAAACCATCACCCATTTACCACCTTATTTAGGCATGATGTTAGCATTGGGTGTCGTTTGGTTAGTTTCAGATTACATTCATCCGGAAGAAGATTTTACCGAGGAACGCAAACATCTTTATTCAACACATAAAGCGCTGTCGCGGATAGAAATGTCGAGTATTTTATTTTTTTTAGGCATCTTGATGTCGGTTGCCGCTCTCGAAACCTTGGTTTACGGTACTGTGATAATTGATGGTCAAACAACTTCAGTTGGGACACTTCGTTATTTAGCCGAAATATTAAATGGGGCAATTCCAAATCAAGCGGTTGTTATTTCGTTGTTGGGTGTGCTCTCGTCAGTTATTGATAATGTGCCTTTGGTAGCCGCTTCTATGGGTATGTATAATGCCCCTATGGATGCCAGTGTTTGGCATTTAATTGCTTATGCTGCCGGTACTGGTGGAAGTATGCTAATTATTGGCTCTGCTGCCGGTGTTGCCGCAATGGGAATGGAAAAAATTGATTTCATCTGGTACACTAAAAAAATTACTTGGCTAGCTGTAACAGGTTATGTTTTAGGATATCTTTTATTGTTATTTATGGAGTCCATATAGTTTTAAAATTAGAATGCAATTTTAAAAGATTTTAATCGTTAACTTCTTTAAATAAACCAAAATATCAATATATGTTTCTATTAATGCAACAGGCAATAAAGCCTGCTCAAGAATTGTTAGATAATAACGAATCTCAAGAAAAAACGCTATCCATTTATAAACTTATAATAGATGGTGGCTTAGGCGGTCAAATTATCATTGGAATTTTATTTGTGTTACTAGCAATGGCACTTTACATTTATTTTGAACGTTTCTTTGCCATAAAAGCCGCCTCTAAAATTGATAAAAATTTTATGAATCAAATCAAAGAGCAAGTCAGCCAAGGAAACTTAAAAGGTGCTAAATCACTTTGTGCCAATGAAAACTCGGCTACAGCCAGATTAATTGAAAAAGGCATTTCAAGAATCGGAAAACCTTTAGATGATATCAATACCGCCATAGAAAATGCTGGAAAACTCGAAATTTATAGCCTCGAAAAAAATATCAGTGTATTGGCAACCATTGCAGGTGCTGCGCCGATGTTGGGGTTTTTAGGTACCGTTTTAGGGATGATTGTCGCCATTCACGAAATTGCCAATGCAGGCGGACAAATAGATATTAAAATGCTTTCCAATGGTTTATATACTGCAATGACAACAACCGTTGCGGGATTAATTGTAGGAATTATTGCTTATGTACAATACAATCATCTCGTGGTGAGAACTGATAAAGTAGTTTATCAAATGGAAGCAACATCACTTGAGTTTTTAGATTTATTAAACGAACCTATTTAAAAAATTATTAAATATGAATTTTAGAGGCCGAAATAAAATCAATGCGCAGTTTAATATGTCATCTATGACGGATATTGTTTTTTTGTTGTTGATTTTTTTTATGATTACTTCTACCCTAGTCACTACAAGCGCATTAGATATTATGCTGCCAAAAGCCGATGGCAAAACCATTAATAAAAAAAATATATCCATTTCAATTACAAAAAATTTAGAATACTTTTTAAACGATAATAAAGCGAGTACGGCAGAAGATTTAGTTGAAACTGAATTAAATGCAGCTTTTTCAAATATAGAAAATCCTGTTTTGATAATTAGAGCCGAAGAAGGCGTTCCCATTGAAAAAGTTGTGCTGGTTATGGATATTGCCAACCGCAATAAATACAAGGTAATTTTAGCTGTTAGATCAAAATAAAATGGCTTTTTTAGACACTACATATAAAAAGAAATCGGCGGTAATTACAAGCCTAATCTTAGCCTTATTTATTTTAAGTCTTTTTGTGTTTGGATTGCGCTATTTTGATCCTCCAAAAGAATTTGGCATCGCGGTAAATTTTGGAACTTCCGATTTTGGTCAAGGCGATTTACAAACCGAAGATTTGCCTAGTACAGAACCATCTACAGTTAAAGAAGATAAAAGTGCCGAAGAAATTCCCTTAAAAAATCAAACCGAAATAAAGGAGGACATTTTGACACAAACCAATACCGATGCCCCTATTAGTGCAAATAAAACTACTAAAAATGAAACTAAGTTAGTCACCAAAAAAATGACGCCAATAAAAAAAGTAGAACTAAAACCCGATAAATCTACAACTGATGTCTTATCTAATTTGATAAATGGTCCCAAAAATTTGACGGCTACAAAAACAGGAGAAGGCACCGACACAAATTTGGGTAATAAAGGTCAAATCGATGGCGATTTAACCTCAAATAGTTATTATGGAAAGACAGGAAAAGGGAGTGGTGGTAATTACAATTTAGGTGGACGGAAACCCATTTCAAAACCAATTCCTATTTACGATTGCAATGAAGAAGGAATTGTTGTGGTGCGCATAGAAGTTGATAACTCAGGAAGCGTTATTAGTGCAAATGCTGGCGTAAAAGGTACTACAAATTCAACTCCTTGTCTCTTGCAACGCGCAAAAGAAGCAGCTCTTAAAACAACTTGGCAATCAGATATTAATGCTCCAAACAAACAAATAGGAAGTATCATTTATAATTTTTCAATCTCAAATTAATTGTGACTTATCAAAAAACTTTAGATTGGTTGTTTTCTAAACTACCAATGTATCAACGTGTTGGCGCTGTCGCTTTTAAAAAAGATTTGACTAATACGCTGGCATTAGTAAAATATCTGGACAATCCGCAACAAAAATTTAAGAGTATTCACGTAGCCGGAACAAATGGCAAAGGTTCTACAAGTCACATGATCGCTTCGGTTTTGCAAGAATCTGGTTACAAAGTCGGATTATACACTTCACCGCATTTAAAAGATTTTAGAGAGCGAATTAAGATTAATGGTAAAGAAGTTTCCAAACGATTTGTCATTGATTTTGTAAAAAATCACAAAACATTTTTAGAACAGCAAGGCTTATCTTTTTTCGAAATGACCGTAGGAATGGCTTTTCACTATTTTGCGATGCAAAATGTGGACGTAGCTGTTGTAGAAGTTGGACTCGGAGGTCGTTTAGATTCTACAAACATCATCACGCCTATTGTGTCGATTATAACCAATATTTCTTATGATCACATGCAAATGCTCGGAAATACCTTACCGCAAATTGCAGCCGAAAAGGCAGGTATTATTAAACCTAATGTTCCCGTGGTTATCGGCGAAAAGCAGGATGAAGTTATTGATGTTTTTATACAAAAAGCTAAAAAAAGTAATAGTCAAATTACCATCGCTTCAGAAACTGAAAAATCCGAATTGCCATCCGATTTAAAAGGAATCTATCAAATAAAAAATAAACATACCGTAGAAGCAGCTCTAAAAATAATCAGTCAAAACGGGTTTCCTTTATCAGATAAGTTCATAAAAAAGGGACTCTTAAATGTAGTCAAAAACACGGGTTTAAAAGGACGTTGGCAGACTTTAAAAACCGAACCAAAAGTGGTTTGTGATACGGCACATAACGAAGCCGGTATAAAATATGCGATGCAACAAGTTTCTGAGCAAAATTTTAAGAATCTACATGTGGTAATTGGTGTGGTAAACGATAAAGATATCAGTCATATTCTACCCTTATTTCCTAAAAATGCGATTTATTATTTCTGCCGACCAAATATTCCGAGAGGTTTAGATGTCGAAATTTTAAAACAAAAAGCCTTAGAATTTGGACTCATAGGCAATGCGTATCAGTCTGTAAACGAGGCTTATAAAATGGTTATAAAAAATGCCGACATCGATGATTTTATTTACATTGGAGGAAGTAATTTTGTGGTAGCCGAAGTAGTTTGAAAAAATATTTAAAAAACTTTGTGAGTTTAAAAATCTAGGTTATATTTGCATCCGCTTAGAGCAATTAGCTCAGCTGGTTCAGAGCATCCCGATTTATCGGGAGGGTCGGGCGTTTCAGAGAGAATTGTTTTAAGTAAGAATAAAATAGGGCAATTAGCTCAGCTGGTTCAGAGCATCCCGATTTATCGGGAGGGTCGGGCGTTT
>JAVHOP010000113.1:8493-8620 GCA_036170135.1 Flavobacteriaceae bacterium
AGAATTGTTTTAAGTAAGAATAAAATAGGGCAATTAGCTCAGCTGGTTCAGAGCACCTCGTTTACACCGAGGGGGTCGGGGGTTCGAACCCCTCATTGCCCACAAAACGAATCCTCTTGATTTTTCA
>JAVHOP010000114.1:0-1766 GCA_036170135.1 Flavobacteriaceae bacterium
TTATTTTCTTCGGCAAATTCTTGTCTTACAATATCAATAATATCGTTGGCGTGGCTGTCGGTTTTAGCAAAGATTAAAGTTTTTGGCACTTCAAACATTCCGTTTTTATCGTAACGTTCCTTAAAAATACTTGGCAAATGTTCTTTGAATGTTCGAATGATAGTTCTTATTTGATTAGGGTTTACAACATCTTTATCCAATTGCTGTTTTGAATAAGCTTCATCTTCATCCTGCAATTCCATTCGTTTCTTTCTGCTCAATCGTTCTCGGTGTTCAATGTATTCGCCTTTCCAAAGTGTAGCACCTTGTTGGGTTACTTTGGTATCAATGATAAATACTTCGTAACCTACATTTACACCATCGGCAACCGCCATTTCGTGAGAATATTCACTTACTAAATTCTGGTCGAAGTAACCAATGGTTCTTTTGTCTGGTGTTGCAGTTAATCCAATTTCAAAAGCATCGTAATATTCCAAAACTTGTTTCCATAAATTGTAAATGCTTCGGTGGCATTCGTCAATTACAATGAAATCAAAAAACTCAATGGGCATTTTTGGGTCGTACTCAATGGGTGGAATTTCCTTAGGTTGCCAACTTTTTTCGTTTGGGTTTTCTTCTTCGGCACTTTCTTCCAGTTCAGTTCCTTTCAAAATAGAATACAAACGTTGAATCGTGCTGATATAAACTTGACTATCGGTTGCGATGTAGCTTGATTTCAGACGCTGAACGCTGTATAACTCTGTAAACTTTCTATTGTCATCATTAGGAACGAATGACATAAATTCTTGTTCCGCTTGTTCACCAAGATTTTTGGTGTCAACCAAAAACAAAACTCTTTTTGCTTTTGCATATTTCAGCAAACGGTAGATTGCAGTTATGGCAGTAAAAGTTTTTCCTGAGCCAGTAGCCATTTGTATCAAAGCCCTTGGCCGGTTTTCTTTAAATGAAGTTTCTAATTTGGTTATGGCGTTGATTTGGCAATCACGCAAACCTTCGGTCTGCAATGAAGGCAAGTCAAATAATCTTTTACGAAGTGATTTGTCTCGTTTCACCCAATCTTTTAATGTTTCGGGTCGGTGAAAACTGAATATTTCTCTTGCTCTTGGTTTTGGGTCGGTAAAATTGGTAAAACGGGTTATCTCACCTGTACTTATGTACACAAAAGGTAATGGTTCATTTTTAAGGTGTTTTAATTTTGCATTCGCATAACCTTCACTTTGCCCTTCGTGAACATTCATTCGATGTCCTTCTTCTTCACGTTTTGCTTCAATAACTCCGCAAGGTTTGCCTTCAACGAATAAAACAAAGTCCGCAGGACCAACATCTGTCAAATATTCTTTAACAGCAACACCAATTCCAGCATTTAAATTTACTTGCTTAATACTCTGAATCAACCAGCCACAAGCATTTAATTGCTTGTCAATATTGTCTCTTGCTATCTGCTCTGGGTTTTGGTTAGCCATTAAAATAATTTTCTTTCAAATTTACATTTTTAAACTGCTTTATTAAAACAAAATAGTCTTCAATTTATCAAGTGTTTTAGAATACCCCCCTCGGTATTGTTTAGCTATATTAAATATCGTTTAAAATTGTTTTCATTGTTTATTAAATTGCTTCTCTAATAATTTTATTAAGTTTTTAAATATGTCTTATTTATTATTCAAGATATCTACTTATAAGTTATAAGGAGGCCTAGTTTTAATCTAATAAATGTCGTTTTACAGCTCGGCTTATAAATCGGACTTTTTCACTAAAACTAAAGCGCC
>JAVHOP010000115.1:0-8508 GCA_036170135.1 Flavobacteriaceae bacterium
CTATATATACTTCAATAGGGTAACCTGGTACAATTCCACCTAAATTAAACTTATTGGTATTTCCAATTTGTTCAAGGGAAATTTTTCTATGTTTATCATTCTTTAAACAAGCAGCATATATACCCTAAGTCCCTGTTAAACCTCTGAGTTTATCCACTAGTATTTTTTCTGTCTCTTTATTATTCAAAATAGTAAAACTAAAATTATCAATTTCTGCTTTACACTTGCCTGCAAATTCAATTCTTCCAGTATACAAATTCAATATAGGCACTACATTTTCATCAACGCTATGCTTTACTGTTTGCTCATTTACCATTAAATACCAATCGTGTGAATTTCTTATAAATGCAACTTTGTTTACTTCTCCTTGCTTAAATGCAGTACAAGGTTCTGAAGGTAGTTTTAAGAAGTCATCATTTTCAATATCTGGTCCACTGTAATATTTCACCTTGCCGTAAGCAGTAAGCATAAAACGAATGGTGTTATAGTAGCCCGAGTTGCCCTTACCATCGTATGTAACTGCATATATACCCAATGCACTTTCTGGATTGGGTTCTAAAAATTTCAACTCAAAAAATTCGCTTCAAAATTCTTTTGAAAAAAGATGTGTGGATACCATTGATTTAATGGCTACTTTAGTGGGATTAAATTTTAGGAAAATAAGATTTAGAGGGAGTTATTAGACGGACTGACGTTATCGGTCATTCTAAAACGGAAGATGAACAAGAAAGAAACAACAAAAATTGACTAACCAACCCTTAAAAATATTACCTTTGTAAAGTGGAAAAAATTGGCTTCATAGAGATAAGAATAACAGGTTCAAAGGGAAATCTTGACCTATCGCCCGACAATTACGACATTCGTGAGATTATCTCTATTCTCGAAAATGCCGAAAATTTACTTTATCCCGGAGACAAAAGAGACAGACCTAACATTAGTTACAAAATTGAAGAAGGTTCTGTAAAACATATACTTAAAACCTCAATTCAATATATAATCGGTTTTAACGCAATCATCGGACAAGTTAACCTAGTTCAAAATATTGACTTTCTTGACTTGGGGACATCAAAAGCATTTGAAAATATTCAGGATATTGCGACAAAACGGAATTATGTCTTTAGCATCAAAACATCTCTCGACAACACAAACGAAGTGAGAATTGATAAAACGACAAGATATTACAGAACAGAAGCAATTTGGGCAGACGCTGAATTTTATTTTTATGGAAAAGTTACTAATGCAGGTGGCAAAGACAAAGCAAATATTCACGTTTTCACCGAAGAACTTGGAACAGTAAGAATACAGACTCCAATAAGCTTTTTGGAGCAATATGACGAAAATTTACTTTACAAGACATTTGGAATTAGAGCGACAGGCAAACAACATTCAGAAACAGGAGAAATTGACACATCTTCATTAAAGTTTATTGAATTGGTTGACTACCAACCAAAATATGACGAGCTATATTTAAAAGCACTTCGGAACAAAGCAAAAAAATCATGGCTTGACAGCATAGACCCCGACAAATGGTTAAATGAAATAAGGGGTGGATATGACGCATAAAGCTGTTTTACTTGACACAAGTTTCTTTATTCGCTTTCTAAATGAAAGTGACCCTTTATTTAAAAATGCTGACGGATATTTTCGATACTTTTTACAGAAAGAAATTACAATGATGATTTCTACAATCAGCATTGCGGAATATTGTGTTGGTGGTGATGTTCACGAACTTCCTTTGAGAAATTTACAAATAGTTCCGTTCAACTTAGACCATTCAAAACGAACAGGAGAGTTTGCAAAAATTGCTTTTAACGCAAAGAGAAAAGGCAAAATAGATGTTGCTAACAGAAATATCATTCCTAACGACACAAAACTTTTTGCTCAAGCCGACTGCGAAAAAGCCATTGAATTTTACCTTTCATCAGACAGCGAGAGTTTAAAAATATACAACTTGCTTACACAAGAAACAACACCGAAATTTCAGTTCATTGACTTGAACACACCATACAATGAAACATTCGGACTGCTTGACCTTTGACGAAGAAAGAACACCGAACGCACAACAGCACCTACCCAAAAGTGGCGGTTCAGTGGTTAAATCAAGCTTTGTACTTCTATTCAAGTTAAGTGCTGGTTGACAGTTTTGTGCTCCGAAATCGCTAACTTCTTAAACCCGCAAACCATTGTCCGCTAAGTTTGACGACTGCCTTTAATCATTTTCATCAAGGGAAAAAACCTCTTCGACAGACTTATTGAAAACTTTTGCAATTTTAAGAGCTAGGACTGTTGATGGAACATATTTATTTGCTTCCATTGCATTTATTGTTTGCCGACTTACAGACACTTTATTTGCTAAATCTTCTTGAGTAAGTCCATTTATAGCTCTTTCAATTTTAATACTATTTTTCATCGGACACAGATTTAGAATTCTTGTATAAAATGTAGTTAAACCTTAAAATAAATATGAGTAAGACTGTAAACATATTGTAAATCATCACACTCAAAAATGCAGTATCATAAATAAAAACAAATGCAATCAAGAGTAACGAATAATTGACAAAGACTGCCCATAATAGTGAAGACAATCTAATTTTAGCAATAAACTCATCTTCGTTTTTTTCTTTTGTAAATCCAACTAAAAGACAACCAACAATGAACAAAACACCTACAATTGTATTTGTTAAGTTTACGGAAGTCATACTGAAAAATTTCTTATCCCCAAAAATTTGACTTGGGAATATTGAAAACACTTTTGCATTTAACCAACTTGGCTCATAACCAGAAATTGTAAGATACAGACCTAAAATAAATGAAGGAAAGAAGATTATCCAACCAATCATTTTGTACTTGTTTGACAATAATAATTTATGTGACATCGTAAATAGTTTTGACAAAAGTATGATATATTTTACATTAAGACAAAATATTTTTACATTTTGACAAAAATATATGACAATAACACCGCAGCCAACAGGCGTTTGGTAAAAAAGCGGGTGAAGTGGTTAATTGAACATACTACCTCGCATCAAGTTCGGTGTAACTGGACAAGATAGTAGCCCGCAATCCCTTATTACCGCTACACTCAAACGTTGCGTGTAACTTTACACAAAAAAACTTAGAAATAATATTTGTTTAAAATACCATAAATTGGTACTTTAGCAAAAAAAGAATATGGCACGAAATACATCAATATTGTTAGGCGAATATTTTGAAAGTTTTATTAATGAGCAAATTGCTTCCGGAAAATATAGCTCTGTGAGCGAAGTTGTAAGAACTGCTTTAAGAGTTTTTGAAGAAGAGGAAAATAAAACAAAATCTCTAATAAATGAACTTAAAATTGGGGAAAAAAGTGGCAGAATAAAAAATTTTGACCGTAATAAGAATCTTGAACAACTCAAAGCTAACTTTCAAAAATAATGTCAACTTGCATAATTAGCGAAAAAGCTCTTGAAGACATTAATAAAATTTGGATTTATACCGCCGAAAATTGGTCTGTAGAACAAGCAGATCGATATTATAACTCGATTTTGGACGAGGTAGAATATATTTCACAAAATTTTGAAATGGCTCTTGATTTTGGTAAAATTAGAAAAACTTACAGATTTTCGAAAGTAAAGTCACATCTGGTATTTTTCAAGAAAAATAAATATAACGAAATTGAAGTCATTAGAGTTTTACATGAAAGAATGGATCTTAAAAACAGATTAAAAGAATAGAAAATAAAACCGACCGCACAACTCAGGTTTTATGCCTTGCCGCGCTTGGGGTTTTTTGGAAGCTAGGACTCTTATCTTTTTTCTTTCTCACCACGTTTTTCTTTAAAAGTTTTCGGTATATTTGCTTTGTTCTGTTACAAAAACAGCAACAGACATAAAGACGCGAGACGTCTAACTGTCTAAAAACTTCCTCTCCCACTTAATAAATTAAACGCATTTTATTTTATCAATCTGATTATTAGTATCTTTATTTTGTAATCTCTAAATAAGAACTTATGAAGTTTTTACAAAGCAACAGAGCGGGGTAATTTGAATTTCAAGCTATTTAGGCGCACTCAATAAGTTCAGCTTCAAAATTCTTTTTTAATAAAGAGGTGGTTTACAATCAATTTATTAACTACTTTAGCAGTACAAAATTTTATAAAAATTAATTTTAACAGGAGTTTTTAGACGAACTGACGTTAGCTATAATAATAACAAAAAAAACATATAAAAAAATGGAATCAAAATTGACATTTTTTACATTATTATTCATTATTAATTTTTCAGTTGGGCAAACAAATAATTATTATATGAATCAAACTGGTAATATAATTGATCATCAAAAATACGACCAACAGAAAAACAACTCTTTAGAAAAAATTCAAAAGAATATGAAGTCTATGCAAATCGTAGAAGACTTAAATGAACTTTACAAAAGAAATGATTCTGTAGTTTACTCATATGTTTGGTATTTTACTGTTAATCCAAAAAAGACAATTAAGGAAATTGAAAGAAAAAAAGCAATTATAGGAAAAAAATATCCTATAGAAAATGAAATAACTTTAGAAGGAAATAAGATTAGTCTAAGTGACCTTAAAGGGAAACCTACTTTAGTGAACTTGTGGTTTACAAATTGTGCTATTTGTATTGAAGAAATGCCTGTTTTAAATAAATTAAAAGAAAAGTATGGTGAGAAATTTAATTTTCTTGCTATTACAATGGATTCAGAAACTAAAGTAAAAAAACTATTAGAAAAACATAAGTTTAAATTTAAACATATTGTAAATTCAAAGAAATTAACAACCAAATTAGGTTTTAATGGTTATCCAGTGAATTTATTTCTTGACAAAAATGGAGTGGTTAAAATTATTGAGGGAAATGTAAATTATACTTTTGTTGACGGTGAACTTAAAATGGGTGACGGAATGGAATTTATTCAAATATTAGAAAAATTACTATAACTAAAAAAAGTATTGTTGCAATTGTGGCTTGACTGAAGCCCAATCGGCAGCAGGGGTTTAGGTGTGTTTCTTTCCGCCCGGTTCCGATACATCGGGATTGACAGGAAATCGCCCGCAATCCGCTACTGCATATAGTTCCGTCCGTTATACCCGATTTTAGCCGACAGCAGTACCAACAACAGACGTAGAAAATTTTAAACTTTTATTTTGACTTTGTTCCATTATTAGTTAACTTTATGCGAATAAAACAATGGAACGACATAGACAAATCATATCTTTTAAAGATTACTTCCTTGACTTCTTCGACCAGCAGACCGAAAAAGTAAAAGAAAAAATTGACCATGTTCTATTTGTGGTGACCGTTGCAAGCAGAATTCCTCAGAAATTTTTTCAGCATATAGAAGCGACGAACGGACTTTACGAAATTAGAGTGGAATTTCAAGGGAATATTTACCGCATTTTCTGCTGTTTTGGCGCTGGCCAAGTAGCTTATGGTGGCGCTATAATTGGCGGAGCAGTAACAGGGTCTGGATATGTTGCTGTTGATGCATTTTTGCATTGGTTATTTTAATATTTTAGAAATGCTTTCAAAGAATAAAATATTAGCGTTTTTAATATTTATGTTTACTGGACAATTAATTGCCTTTTTAGTATGGTACTTGTTTAAGTTAAATATTTTTATTGCTTTATCAGTTAGTTCTGTAATCGCTTTCATTCTTGGATATAAAGAAAAAAACGTTTCAAAATCTGTATAAGTAAAAAATAGCTTGAGCTAATCCTCAAGCTATTTTTTTTAATATTAAATGAACAGGAAAACTAGGAAACACTTACCTAGAGGTTTATAAATTGTTTTAGTTTTAAAACGTATTAACCCACTTCTTAAAACAATTGTTCAAACCTCTGCTATAAATAATATTGGATGTACTTGATAGTCTTTTTCTATATTAAGATTGCGTTTGGATACTTTAACCAGTATGTGTAATTTGTTCTATTACATCGTTATATTTTTATGAGTTTACAAAACAACTGCTATTTCTAAACAACCAACTGCGCGCTTTTTATTACTTTTGCTAAAAACAAAACCATTATGTACGGCGCTATCAAACAACATTTACAAAACGAGTTAAAAGCTATTAAAGAAGCGGGCTTATACAAATCAGAACGCATCATAACCTCATCGCAAGATGCGGTTATCAAATTGAATACAGGCGAAGAAGTCCTAAATTTTTGCGCCAATAATTATTTGGGATTATCCAATAATCCCGAAGTGATTCAAGCCGCTAAAGATATGATGGATAGTCACGGTTACGGCATGTCGTCAGTAAGGTTTATCTGTGGCACACAAGACATTCATAAAGCCTTGGAGCAAAAAATAGCGCAATTCTATAAAACCGAAGACACCATTTTATACGCCGCAGCATTTGATGCCAATGGTGGTGTTTTTGAGCCTTTGTTTGGCGAAGAAGATGCTATTATTTCGGATAGTTTAAACCACGCTTCTATTATTGATGGCGTGCGTTTAAGTAAAGCAGTGCGTTACCGATACGAGAATAATAATATGGCTGATTTAGAGCAACAACTCATCGTGGCCAACGCCAAAAATCACCGCTTTAAAGTCATTGCTACCGATGGCGTCTTTTCTATGGATGGCATTGTAGCACAACTCGATAAAATCTGTGATTTAGCCGATAAATATGATGCTTTGGTAATGGTTGACGAATGTCATGCTGCTGGATTTATAGGTAAAACAGGGCGCGGAACTTTAGAATTGCGCAACGTAATGGGCCGTGTTGATATCGTTACTGGAACTTTAGGAAAAGCTTTGGGCGGTGCTATGGGCGGTTACACCACCGGCAAACAAGAAATCATTGATTTGTTGCGCCAGCGCTCGCGTCCTTATTTGTTTTCAAATTCGCTATCACCTGCCATTGTGGGCGCTTCCTTAAAGGTGTTTGAAATGATTTCTAATAATACCACTTTGCGCGATAAACTCGAATTCAACGCTACTTATTTTAGAAAAGGAATGGAATCAGCCGGTTTTGAATTGACTGGAGCCGATGCTGCCATTGTTCCCGTAATGCTTTACGATGCTAAATTGGCGCAAACTATGGCCGCCAAACTTTTAGATGAAGGCATTTATGTAATTGGATTTTTCTTTCCGGTAGTTGCCAAAGGAAAAGCCCGAATTCGCGTGCAATTATCTGCGGCACACACCAAAGCACATCTCGATAAAGCCATTGCAGCCTTTACAAAAGTTGGAAAAAGTTTAAAGGTTATTAAATAACAATCTATTAAGTATCTTTGCCTGATTTGTAATCTATAAAATGTATATGAGCACCATCCGAATCACCAAACATTTTGATTTTGAAACGGCACACGCTTTATATGGCTACGACGGCAAATGCAAAAACATTCACGGTCATAGCTACCAGTTATTCGTTACAATTACCGGATCACCTATTGACGATAGTACGCATACTAAAAATGGTATGGTAATGGATTTTGGCGACCTAAAATCGCTTGTAAATTGCGAAATTATCTCTGTATTCGATCACACAACGGTGTTAAATAATTTATCGCCACATAAAGATTTGGCAAAAACCTTATCCGGATTAAATCACAATGTCGTATTGGTAGATTATCAACCTACAAGTGAGAATATGTTGATTGATTTTGCCAAACGCCTGCAAAATAAATTACCAAAAGATGTCAAATTACACAGTTTAAAACTCTATGAAACCGTAAATTCTTATGCTGAATGGTTTGCCTCAGATAATCTTTAATTCATGACAATCGTTTCAAAAGATAAAATATATTTTGCCTCCGATCAGCATTTTGGTGCGCCTGATGCTGCTTCGAGCAGAGTGAGAGAGGCATTATTTATCAATTGGCTCGACAGCATCAAACACGATGCTAAAATTCTGTTTTTATTAGGCGATTTATTCGATTTTTGGTTTGAATATAAAAAAGTAGTCCCCAAAGGTTTTATACGTGTTTTAGGAAAAATAGCCGAGCTAAAAGACAGTGGGGTTGATATTCATTTTTTTGTGGGTAATCACGATTTGTGGATGGACGATTATTTTGAAACCGAACTCAATATCCCGGTGTATCACAAACCACAGGTTTTCACTTTTAACAACAAGGTATTTTACATCGGTCATGGCGACGGCTTAGGCCCGGGCGACAATGGCTATAAACGCATGAAAAAAGTATTTACCAATCCGTTTTCTAAATGGTTATTTAGATGGCTGCATCCCGATATTGGCGTGCGATTGGCACAATATTTATCTACCCAAAATAAACTGATTTCGGGCGAAGAAGATGTGGTGTTTTTAGGCGAAGATAAAGAATGGTTGGTGCAATTTGCCAAAACCCTGCTTCAAGATAAACATTATGATTATTTTGTTTTTGGTCACCGTCATCTTCCTATGGAAATTAAACTAAACGATACAAGCACTTATATCAACTTAGGCGATTGGGTTGCTCATTTTACTTATGCCGTTTTTAACGGCAAAAATATTGAGTTAAAATCGTTTAAATCTTAATTGCTTTGATACCTACAAGGTTCT
>JAVHOP010000116.1:0-1595 GCA_036170135.1 Flavobacteriaceae bacterium
TAAGTACTTTTTACTTTAGGCATTTTGAACTTTAAGTACTTCAAATTTTTGTAATTTTAAATACTGTTGAGAATCAAGAATACTAAGAAGACAGTAAACTTAGATTTGAATTTTCCCGGTTATCATTAAATAAAACAACCATAAAAAAGCGATTGATACAAAACCAAAAAAGATGGATCCTGGCCAAAATTCATCCCAAGTATTTACAATTCCTTTTTCAGGATGTTCGGCTGGGTAGATTACAGATACTAAATCGCCGGGTTTTAGCCGAGAAAGCGGTTTAGCCAAAGATCTTTTTATGGTATGCGACGTTCCAGAAACATCTTTATAAGTAATCATCGGAAAAACACCACTTACAGTACTGCCATCATTTGTTTTAGAAACAATTTCTTGATAACTGACAACTTGTCCAACAGTTTTGATGCCGTATGTTTTTAGATTTATAGCGCTTGAAGTCAATGAATAAGCGCCCCAACAGCAAACCGGAATGACGATTGTCAGCAAAAAGAAAATAGGAAATCGAAATGGATTTAATTTTAAATGTGCAATTAACATCGGTAACAAATGGAAAGGATCATCAAGTTTTGAATCTCCTGATATCAAAATGCTAGAAATCCACATCAATAAAAAGATTGTTGCAAAACCTAAGATAGCGCCCGATGGTCCAACAGGAAATTCTCGCCATAAGAGGATTTGTGCATCTTTAGGGTTTGATGGATGATATGCCAAATTAACGGTATCGCCTACTTGATAATCAGGTTTTGAACGCCAAGTATGACTACTGATTTTGATTATGGTTCCGTTTGTGGTTTTAAATGCAACTAATGGAGATTGCAAAGGCGCCTTTCTAGGTTTGCTAGCAGAATCTTTGTTCTGTTCCATTCCCACAATAATGCCTTGCGCTCTTTTACCCGTTATTAATAAGCGGACTGAATTCTGCATAATGTATCCTGACAAGCATAACAAACCCAGAAAAAAAATGCTCATCAGCCAACCCATCCAATTTATAGTCATTTCAGTACTTTTATTTTTTAATTATTTTATCCAAATCAAGAAGTCCAACGTATATGGTATAAGGTGATTTATCATCCATGCTTCCGGCTTCGCCATTATAAGTTACAATAAACTTCCCTTCTTTAAAATAGGCAACATCTTGGATAGAAGGAAATTGACTGCGACTGAATAACAAGGTAAACGTTTTATTCGAAAGTGTTTTAACAATCAGATAATAGGTTTCGGTGTCGCCACGAAATTGTCTGTCAATGATTTTAAAAGTAGCTTCGGCATATTTCTGTTTATCGATAGGAATATTTATGATGCGCTGATAATTTTTTTCCACTTCGACGGTAAACGGCTTTAAAGTGTCTAAAATAGCACCATTTTCTGGAGACAATACTAAAAATTTAGCGTAGATATTGCTACCGAAAAGGATGGACGAATCGTTTATATATATTTCGCCGGGAAGGTTTTCAATTTTAACATCCCAAACAAAGTCTTTTAGCCTAAATCGGTAGTCTTTGTGATTCAAAAAAGTCGTGTTACACATAATAAACAATAATGAAGTGAAAGTTAGAAAAATTGTTCTTGTTTTCATC
>JAVHOP010000116.1:1695-5035 GCA_036170135.1 Flavobacteriaceae bacterium
TTAGTTCCAAGTAAAACGTTCATGTTTAATGTTATGAATCAACATAAATTCTCCAAATAATGAGTAGGCTTTATTGACGCTAAATTCTTTTTGAATGGCTTGTAGCAGACCTGACTTATCGCCATCTTTTAAGTTAAATACGGAATAAAATTTTGTTACTTCATCAGGCTCTATGGTATAGCAATATTCATAACTAGAACTTCCCCAGATTTGTTGAACTGATTTTCCAGTATCATACCCGTCAAAATATAATTGTCCTTTTTCATTAAAATACAACTGCATCGATATATTAATATTAGGATTTTCTAAATAAAACAAGGTTACTTTTTCCATTTCAGATTACATTTTCTTTGCAGAATGCGATTTCAAAAATAATAGATTCTAGTTTTTTGTTTTTTCAACTTTCTTGCCAGTTTTATCAATAAAGTACCATTGGTCGCTTTGCCAAACGGAATGTTCACCGTCCATTTTTGTTGTGCAATTAGCACTAACCTTTGCAAGTCCATTTTCAAAGGACCAGGCACAGTCGAATTGTGGTTTGATTATCACCTTGCCAGATATCGCATCGGCATATCCAATTTTACCATTTTCAATAATTCTAAATAGACCATCCGAAGGTTCATCGGGACCATTGTCAAACGGGAAAACTTCATATAAAACATTTTCTTGTTTGTCAATTGCTAAAAAACCAGTATTTTGTTTTACAACAATGGCGTAAGTTTTTAAGGTATCGGTAAAGCACATTTCATATTTACCGAGTGCGATGACTATTTCTCCCTTGCTGTTTTTATAACCGCATTGGTCAGTAATGGTGTCCGTGAAAGCTACCCAATTATCATTATTTTTGACGATAGGTGTTTTGCAGCTACTTAAATTATTTATAAGCAGCAAACAAAAGAGAATGCCAGATGTTTGTTTAAAGTGCTTCATTGGGTTATTAGATTAGAATATGTTTAATAAGTTTTTAGCTATTTAATATTTACAGTTTTGCTAATTTTCGATTGGCCACCATCTTTTGTAAAGACTTTAACCGCGTAACTACTGGCTTCTTTGTTGATTGGTTCTTTAAAAAGGAGGGTGGTCGTATTTTTATACTGACTTAAATTTCCTTTTTTATCTACTTTATAAATCACAAAATAGGTTTGGTCATTAATATATTGATATTCCCAAGAGAGCAAAATATTTTTGTCGTCTTTTTTAACATTAAGATTAGTTACTGGAGGTCTTACGCCATTATCAAAAGGTTTACCATAAACAGGTTTTGCATATTCTGAAAATAAATTGCTATCGTCTTTTGCACGCAAAGAATAGAAATAGTCAGTTCCTTGTTTTAGATTTTTATCTGTATAAGAAGTCAGTTTATTGTCTAATTTGGTTTGCATTTCCCAAGGATCATCTATTTTTAATTTGCGATAGAGATATTGTGCTACAACATCTTCACTTTTGCTCAATGCAAATGTTAGTTCTATTTCGTTTTGTCTGACAACTACATTTTTAAAGACGGGCGTTGTTGGCGCTATTTTATCAGGGCGCTTTACTTTTAGAATGTCTGAAGATTCAGATTGGTTAAAGTTAAAATCAAGCGCCTTAATTTTATAATAAATGTAAGGTGTGAGCGAATTTAAGGTAACGGTATCCTTAAAGATTATTTGTACAGGTTTTTGAATGGTATCATTATCATCAAACCCCTCGCGGATTACCGAAAACTCATGTTCTGGACTATTAGATTTAAACAATCGATAACCCATTAAATCGGGCTCTTTGTTTAGTTCAATATTTAAAGTCACCACACCCAAAGAGTCTATTTTTCCTGAAATAAATTTTGGTTTATTAGGAGGAATGGAATCAATAATAGTCACAAAAGCGGGTGTTGAAGAGCTGATATTGCCGCTGGTATCGATGGCTTGAATAACATAATAATTAGGCTTTGATTTACTAAAAGTTTTATCGACATAGTTTCTGGTATTTTTAGGTAACAAATTGGGGTGAAGAATTTGAAAATCGCCTCTATTATTTTCGCTACGAGCTACCAAAAAACCTTTTAAATCACTGTCAATAGGCGTTGTAACTGCCCACTCGATAAGCACTTCATCTGGTTTTACATTTTTGGCTTTTAGAAGTAACGGTGCTTTTGGAGGCGTTAAATCTTTTGGCATCGCTTTAGCCGAGCCAAAAAGGACTTTTTCACCAAAAGGATTATAACCATAAAAACGGTATTCGTACCATTGGTAGTTTGTTAAATTTTCATCTTTAAATCCGTTGCGATTAGAACCTTCGCTCAAATTGAAAATAGGAGATTTTGTAAGCGACTCATAGTTTCCTGTCTGATTGTTTTTTCGTTCAACCAAAGCGCCGGAAATCATGTCGTTTTCTTCCCAAAAAAAGGATAATTCTTTATCGCCGGTAACCGTATATATTTTTCGTTCTTCTTGTTTTTTAGCGGTAGATGTTTCAATATTAAAAGGTATTCCGATCACTTTATAATAAGATTTCGGCTCTTTAATTAATTTAATTCGGTACAAATAATTTTTATCTTTCTGAACATTTTTATCAATAAATGATAGACCAATTGCTTGGGCAACATCCTTATCTTTAATGGCATTCATCACAAAAATTAAGTACTCAAAATCTTCTTTACTTTTTTGCTCTTTCATTTTTTTGATACCGTCATTAAAATTGAAGTTTCCACCGGTTTTGACATCCATATTGTCAAAAAAGTCTTTTGCGAGATTTAAATTATGCTTAATTTCTGAGTTAGCATTTGATAGTGCATCAGTCCATTGCAATTTGGTGAAAGGAAAGACTTCGCCAATATTTACATATTTTATATCTGATTCTACTTTTATGTCACCTGTTATTTCGGCTCTTTCTACGATAAATCCGTTTTTAATTCCGAAATATAAAATTGCTTTTTTATCGGGAAAAAATCGCAGCTCTACTGTATTGTTTGCGGGTAAGTAGCGGGCAACCATATTAATCATACTCGTTGGTTGCGTGTCTTCAGGATCTTGTGCATTTACGTTGGTTAACAACATAAATAGGAGTATTGAAAGTATCGAATATTTAGTTATAAATGTTTTCATTTTTTTACCTTATTAATATTATTAACTGAATTGGCATTGACTAATTCCATAGGGCCTGTCCTAAATGTTTTAGTAACAGTATGCTTAACTGGGATGCCGTCTGAATTTAACGCATTGACCCAAGTGTTATTTTTATATTCTCTTAAATTGGCAGTAACGATTATTTTATACCATTTATTCACTTCGAGTGAATTTTCAACAGCGGCTGGCTCAGGAGGTAAATTGTCATATTCACTGGTTTGCGGTGCTGGATAAAA
>JAVHOP010000116.1:5135-8451 GCA_036170135.1 Flavobacteriaceae bacterium
TGAACAGCACCAACCACATAAGTTGGCCTTGGGAATTTGGCGTCTAACCAACCGCCGACTTTCAATTTAGCCAAATTCCAAGTATCATTTCCATTTACAACTTTAGCATCGGCATCCAAATAAAATCCGATGTTTCCTCTCGCTCTCCACCCGTTTAAGCCAATTCGTTGCGAAGGATTGGCGCAATTCTGACCTACATATTCCATCATGCTCAGATTAACTTCAGCTCCGGCAGCAATGGCAAGGTCTAAATTATAACCTGAAATAATATTTGTGCTAAAATTTTTATCGATACTAATGCCGA
This sequence comes from Flavobacteriaceae bacterium, assembly GCA_036170135.1. Classification (GTDB taxonomy): domain Bacteria; phylum Bacteroidota; class Bacteroidia; order Flavobacteriales; family Flavobacteriaceae; genus CG1-02-35-72. Next base: position 5,440 of record JAVHOP010000116.1, read on the forward strand.
CGCCTAATGCGAGCCCTCTTCCGGTAGCCGAATTATCATCTACGCCCGGTGTTGAAGGGATGCCCGGAAAATCATTTACCACATTGTGATAACGCGTTCTAAAACCTTCGGTAAAGCCGTTAACAGGTGCTTGAATATCGTTACCGAACATGAGATATTCGTATAGATTTGCGCCGAAAATAGTTACAGTATTCGTATTTGTAGGTTCGCCAAATTTAAAAAACCATTTGTTTGTTTTGCCATTTGAATCTAAGGTCAATTGGGATGGACTTGGTGTTGAAATTGGATCTGCATTAACACTTACAGCGGCGTGCATATAAAAGTGTTTGTCTGGAAAATTATAATCGGCTACAACATTTCCTTTAATTTGCGCTTTATCTCTTTCGGTTTGTGGAAGTAAATCTGCACCAACATAAAAATCGCCTGTAAAACCAATATTAATCAAACCGCTACTTGAAGAGAATTGTCCGTTTAGTCCGACATCGGCATTAAAGGTTTCAACTTTTGGTGTGGTTCCAATGGTAGCTTGCACTTTAAATCCTAAGGTTCCTTTTTGTGGCGTAAATGTATAAGCATCTTTTCCAAGAGTAGTATTATAGGCTAAAGAGCCCAACATATTATATGAAGCGCCACCGCCAAATCCATAAAACGCCACTCCAGATAAGAATGGTAAACCCGGTTCAAAAATGGCAGCTGCTTCAACACGCCAATAGCGATAAGTTGAGGAATATTGGTAATTGGTATTTCCGAATTCAGCTAAAGCTGAGATACTCACTTTTGGTGTTTTAAAAGTCGCTTGAAGCGTGCCTTTAAAACCATTTCCATAAATAGGGTCATTATTTCTAAATTGGATGGTTCCGTCAATAGATACAGCAGCTAAATTTGCATAGACGGAAATATCGTCAATACTGGCGCCAATAAATTCTGGCTTATATTTCCCCAAACCAGAACCAGCGGGATTTGCATTAATGGCAGCTTCTACCCCAAGTTTAGATTGCCCGCCAATATCATCCGTCAAGTTAAAAATCACATCAAAATTCAATTTGCCGTGCAGTTTTTGATTACCTGTTGTTGCCAATTGTTTAAACTTAATGTGATCTATTGTGACGGGGAAATCTGCTAAAAATTTTTGCGGACTAGCAAATGACCATGAACCTTCATTTAAAACAAAATTATTACTCGCTAAACTCGAATCATAATTTAATCCAAGCCCCTGAAAACCTAATTGCATCTTAACGTGTTTAACCGGTCCCAATGTGATATCATTCCATGCAAAATTTCCGTTAAGTGTCGTATTAAACGTCTTCTTGGTTTTATCGATATACGCAACAATATTTGAGGTTTCATCTAAATTCATGACGCCTTTTAACAAATGCGCATAAATAGGTCCGGTAGGTTCTATGGTTAATTGAAAATAACTTGTTTCGGATGGCGATTGCGCATTGTTAAATAAAGCCTTATATTTTAATGGATTTGGTATAGAATCTGTCTTGCTGATTGGCAAACCAATTCGCCCTTTTATACTGGCTTCTATTAGCGAACTCGATTCAATTTCTACATGAACGGTATCGATGCTCGCAACCAGATCAGCTACGTTGGCATTTGGGAATTGAACAACATTGGTAGCTTCGGCAAATAGCGTAATACCCGTATTGTCAATAATCATATTCTGAATAGAAATTTGAGGTTTGCCACCACTTTGTGTTTGCCAACTTTCTGGCATTTCTACAACTAGGTTTTTCATATAGAAACCTCTGAACAAGTTGCTGGTTTCGCCATCATAATTTTGTGGAAAAGTAATGCTTGGCGGATTTAAAACATCTGACATATCATAAGAAATAGTATCTGCCAAGATGGTCATGCCTTGTGAAGGCACAATTTCTGATTTTTCTAAAGTTCCCGACAAGACTAAATCATTCCAAGAAGTTCCAACAGCAAAAAATTTTGCTTTAGATTTTGAGCTGCCATCGTCAGGAGAAGGTATTAACCAATCTCTTGTAAATGCTGAATGTACTTCAATGCCATATTGTGAAAATCCATTAGCACCCCATTCGGCATAACAACCCGTATTTGAATTGGTTGGTTTTTTAAAGGTGAAACTGATATTAGGGTTTGCGATGATGGTGACATCTTCAACGAGTTCTACCCTGCTAGGAGGCATCACAATATTGTTGGGATGAAAGGCTATATTTTTAGCGATAAAACCAACTAATTGAACGGGATTTCCCCAATCTGGTGGGGTTGTTTTTGCGGTTATCATATTGAATTCCGACTTATTATTTCTGAAAACCATTTCGGTAATGGCCAACTGGTCATTATTTGGAAAGTTAACACCAAGCGGTAATTTAACTGGAGCAGCGTATGTTGTTAAACCATTGTATGGAATGGTTTGATTGCTCTGATTTTCAACCCAAGTAACAACGCTTGATACTTTATTATTTAACCAAGTATTATTCATAATAATTCCTAAAGCCCAATCTTTTGGATAAACGGGAGCGGTATTATAAATCTCTGCTAAAATTTGTCCCGCTATTAGTTTTTTATCAGTGTCAACAGTAATGGTATCAAACTTGACACTTACTTTTGCTTTTAGCCAGTTAATATAGGCGGTTCCTTTGCCTGAAAATTTTCCATTAGTATTCGTAACTTGTGTTGTAATAATGGCAAATTCACTGTTATAACCAGCATAAATGGTGTCATTGGCCGCAATTTCTCCCGTAGCTACTTCATCTTCTTCATCAATTGGTAAAGATTTTGTATTGTTATTTCCCGTGTCACTTTTTGTAAACTGAAACGGATTTCCCATGCCTTTATTTTCGCCTATAGGTTTTCCTTCGCGATCCAAAGCTTGCACATTCCAAACTAAGGTCTCTACATCTCCCACCGTAAATTGTACAACAGCCTGTGTCATATTATTGACATCTTTGCTGATAATTGGTTGGTTTACCTGCATGGCTTGTACACCGGTTTGACCTTGCATCAATTGCCAAACTTTTAAACGATACGTTACGG
>JAVHOP010000117.1:0-1744 GCA_036170135.1 Flavobacteriaceae bacterium
ATTAATCAAGTTTAAAATCTTATATTTGGAAGGCTTAAAAAGCAGCAACACTTATTTAGATTTTAAATTCATTGTTATGCAAAAAGTACTGATTTTGATGTTTTGCCTTTTTATAGGTAAAGTATTCTCGCAAGAAACAACCGAAAAACAAATTAAAACCGATGTTAACGAAGTAACCGTTTTTATTGATGGGGCTCAAATTACACGACTCAAAACAGTCGATTTAAAACAAGGTAAATCCATCTTAAAATTTGTCAATCTGTCGCCATTTATAGATGCCAAAAGTATTCAGGTAAAAGCAGATGGCGATTTGACGGTGTTATCGGTTAACCACCAACAAAATTTTATCGATAAGAGCAAAAAATCGGTCGAGCAAACCGATTTAGAAGCAAAACTTAAAGCGGTTGAAAATGATATTAAACTAGAAAACACCTACCTATATATTTTACAGCAAGAACTCGAATTTCTTAAAGAAAACCGACAAGTAACTGGTAAAAATGAGCAAGTTAACGTGACAAGTTTAAAAGATGCTTCGGTTTTTTACAGCACAAAATTAAGTGCTTTAAAACTGAGTGAACTCAAACGCAATGAAACGCTTTTTAATTTGAATCAGCAAAAATTTGATTTAGAAAATCAGATAAAAGTTTTAACCGATAAAAAGGAATTTCCAACAGGCGAAATTTTAGTCACCGTTGATGCCAAAAAAGACACCCGTGCCTCTTTTGAAATCTCATATTTTGTAGGAAATGCCAGTTGGTTTCCGTCATACGATATTCGCGCAAAAAGTATTGACGAGCCTTTAGAATTGGTTTATAAAGCCAATGTAAGACAAGATACCAAAGTAGATTGGAACGGTGTTAAAATTAAATTTTCATCGTCAAATCCAAATGTTTCTGGCATTGCGCCCGAGTTGCGAACCTATTTTTTAGACTATTATACGGTGCCACCAGTTTATAGTCAGAACAATAATACCGTTAGCGGAATTGTTTTTGATAGTCAAGGCCCGTTAGCTGGCGTAAACGTCATTGTAAAAGGAACTACCATTGGTACTACAACCGATTTTGACGGACGTTATACGATTACACTTCCCAACAATCAGAGTGAATTGGTTTTTTCGTTTATTGGTTTGGAAACCAAAATAATTTTGGCTAATAATTCGAATATCAACGTGACTCTAGAAGAATCGAATAATAGGCTAGAAGAAGTAGTAGTGGTATCTGGTTATGGAAGTAATAAAGATGATGTTTCAAAAGTGCTAAATGGTAAAGTTGCAGGCCTTCAAATTAGAGGGATGTCAAGTATCAATAAAAATGAAAATTTAGCAAACCAAATAACAAAAGTTGAAAAGCAAACCACGGTTGAGTTTGAAATTAAAACGCCTTTTACGCTAAAATCGAGTACTAAGAGTTATACAGTTGATATGAAAGGCTTTCAAGTGGATGCCAATTATCAGTATTACAGCGTTCCTAAAATTGATAACAAAGCCTTTTTATTGGCGCGCATTACCAATTGGGAACAATATAATTTATTGGATGGCGAGGTCAATATCTTTTTTGAAGGTGCTTATGTCGGTAAATCCTTACTCGATTTAAGACAAGCTACGGATACCTTACAAATATCTTTAGGAATTGATAAACAAGTGGTTGTTAACCGAGAAGCGGTCAAAACATTTACAGCAAAACAATTTATTGGCAGTAAAAAAGAAGAAACTAAAGTTTGGAAACTATCGGTTAAAAACAATAAA
>JAVHOP010000118.1:0-1727 GCA_036170135.1 Flavobacteriaceae bacterium
TTAATTTTACTAGAGTCCATTTCTAAAACTCATTGCGATAGATGGGCTAAAGCCGCATCGCTATGCACAATTAATTGTGGTGCTAATTTTTAGGGTCAGATTTTGATTTACTTCCGTTTAAAACTGGAGGTGAAAAAATTATCAATTTCTCATCCCTATCGAGGATTCATCCATTTAAATTGATAAGCGGTATTTGGCACCACCATGCGTTCGGTAATGCGAACCATACGTTCTGGTAATTTCAGTAAATAATCGCGTGCTTTTTCGGCTTCGGCTGTTAAACCGTTTATTTTATCAAGTTCCCAGGTGGTATTTAATTTTTTAATAATATCGATGTAATCAAAACCAGTGTAAACACCAGCGCGCTGTGCCACTATCGAGAATTGGTCAAATAAGCTCGCTTTTTGTCCAAGCGATTGCCTCAAATTCATGGCGGGCATCACGATTTTATGTTTCATCATGAACTGAAAAGCCAACATCATTTCGCTCGCATCATAGTTAAAAATTTGCTTTACAAATTCAGTATAGGCAATATGGTGGCGCATTTCGTCTCCCGCAATAATTTTAGATAGCTTTGACAACAATTTTTGTCCGTTTTGCTTGGCTATTTTAGCTACATTATTATGCGATATATAGGTTGCTAGTTCTTGAAAACTTGTATAAACAAAGTTTTTATAAGGGTCGCGACCCGTGCCAATATCCATACCGTCGGCAATGAGATGCTGGGTAGAAATTTCGACTTCTTTCATATTTACGCGTCCCGATAAATAGAGGTATTTGTTTAATAAATCGCCATGGCGATTTTCTTCGCCTGTCCAAGCGCGTATCCATTTTGCCCAACCATTATCGACCCCATTTGCGTGCTGTGAAATTCCATCTACATTTAGCAACCACGATTCATAGGTTGGCAAGGCTTCTTCGGTAATGGTGTCGCCCACCATAACAATCCAAAAATCGTCGTCCAATTCTTGAGATAATTCTCTAATTTCATTGACTTCTTCTATAAAATTTTGACTTTGAGAATTGGGCAAGAAATCGGTTGGTTGCCATATTTTATCAGGGGCAATTAAAAACTTTTCTATAAACTTATCGATGCTTTTTTCTAAGGTTTGCATCACTTCTAAACGGCTGTTTTGTATAGACATGGCTGATTATTTAATATAAAACACAAAACTATTACTTTTAACGCTTCTATTTTTTAAATTTAGATAGGTTTTATCTATGCAAAAAAAATCCCAAGCTAAAAGTTTGGGATTTGTTGATTATAATTTTGTAAACCACTGATGCCAAGGTATTTTAGATAAAATAAACAATAACGCCAAGCCGTAAAATAGGGCAATAGTTTTAAATTTTTCTTTATCTAAGGTTTTCGTTTTGTGTTTAGAAAATCCGATGGTAATTAAGGTGATGGCTAAAATCATCATTAAAGGATGCTCAACAATAATTAATCTTGTTGCGGCATCTTTCATTGTTGTGCCCATTCCAACTTTACGCATAGCTTCATAAAAAGGGGACACATAATATGTTATGAATCCCAGAATTAATTGAATGTGCGCAAAAATTAGCGCAAAAAGGGCCAATCTCAAATCTTTAGTTTTAAATTCTTTTTTGGCAAAAAAGCCAAATAAAGCGTTAATAAAAGCGGCAATTAATGCTAAAAGCACAAAATAAGCCCAGACTGAATGAACGTATTTAATCATCATATTGTTTTTGATTTTGGGGTTAAA
>JAVHOP010000119.1:0-4784 GCA_036170135.1 Flavobacteriaceae bacterium
GTGGAGAAGACCGGGTTCGAACCGGCGACCTCTTGACTGCCAGTCAAGCACTCTAGCCAACTGAGCTACATCCCCAAATAATTATACGTTTCCCTTTAAAACTAAAAGTGGAAGCCGACTTTCAAAATCTTCTTTTTTAATGCTGTTTTTTTCCCAAAGCTTACTAAAAATGCCTCTTTTACGACGAATAGCACATAACATATCGGGTCTTACCCCATTTAAATGTTCTAATATTCCTTGATAAATAGTCGCATTTTCAGTATTGATAATTTTGTCGGCTACAGCTTCAAAATCGGGATGAAGTGTATTGTCTTCATCATTGTTATTAGGAGTTATAACGTGAACTAGGCTGACTTTTGCGTCAAATATTTTAATGAAATCTTGTAGAGGAGTTAACACATTTTTGTGTTTTATCAAACCTGAACGCAAACCCAATAAAATGATTTTTATTGGTTTAAACACATAACCTTTTGGAATTATTAACATCGGTAATTCTGTCCGTTTTACCAACTTTCCGGTTACTGGACCCAAATAAATAGATGAATCTGTGCTCGAATTATTGGCTGAAGCAATTATTAAATCAATTTTTAACTGATGGGCGATCTCTTCTATTTTGTCGGTAATTTTACCTCTAATACTTTTGCTGATAATCTGTATTCCTTTAGAATCAACTTTAGATAAAATATAAGCCAATTCCTCTTTGCTGTCTTTTTCTAAAATATCATCCATATTTTTTATAGTGTATGTGGCGTTTGTAAAGCCATATACTTGAATAACATAAATTCTAGCGCAGGTTATCTCTGCAAAATCAATGGCGTATTGTAAGGTGCCGATAGCTTTTTCTGAACTGCCTAATGGGACTAAAATGTTTTTCATCTAAAAAAATATTTTGGCAAATATACTATTAATTGACAATTATGGTTGTGTATAATAACTTTGTTACAGTAGTCTAATTTAATTTTAATAAGCTTAAAATTATATAAACGAGCCTTTTTATTGTTTTATAAAAAGGCTCTTAAATATTTTAAATCAGATTAATATCGGTAATATTCGGGTTTAAAAGGACCATTAACGGGCACGCCTATATAAGCAGCCTGATCTGGTCTCAATTCATCGAGCTCTACGCCGATTTTAGCTAAATGCAAACGGGCAACTTTTTCATCTAAATGCTTAGGTAACATATAAACTTTATTTTCGTAGTTGTCGCGGTGATTCCAAAGTTCAATTTGAGCCAATGTTTGATTTGTAAAAGAGTTGCTCATTACAAAACTAGGATGCCCGGTTGCGCATCCTAAATTTACTAATCTACCTTCGGCTAGAACTAAAATCTCTTTTCCTTCAATTGTATATTGGTCAACTTGAGGTTTAATCTCAACTTTAGTTTTGCCATAAGTTTTATTTAAATATGCCATGTCTATCTCGGTGTCAAAATGACCGATATTGCAAATGATAGCTTTGTCTTTTAGCATTTTAAAATGTCTTGCTTGTACAATATCTTTATTGCCTGTAGTTGTAATTACTATGTCGGCATTGCCTATAACATTGTCTAATTTTTTAACTTCAAAACCTTCCATGGCAGCTTGAAGTGCACAAATTGGATCAATTTCGGTAATTGTTACAATAGCACCTGTACCTCTAAACGAGGCTGCCGTGCCTTTACCTACATCGCCATAGCCACAAACCACAATGCGTTTTCCGGCAAGCATAATATCGGTAGCGCGGCGAATGGCATCTACTGCGCTTTCGCGACAGCCATACTTATTGTCGAATTTTGATTTGGTAACCGAATCGTTTACATTAATGGCCGGCATTGGCAAAGTTCCAGCTTTTACACGGTCGTATAAACGGTGAACGCCGGTGGTTGTTTCTTCAGACAAACCATTTATGCCAGCAGCTAATTCTGGATAACGATCTAAAACCATATTGGTTAAATCGCCTCCATCATCTAAAATCATATTTAAAGGTTTGCGATCGGCTCCAAAAAACAAAGTTTGTTCAATACACCAATCAAATTCTTTTTCGCTCATACCTTTCCAAGCATAAACCGATGTCCCGGCAGCGGCAATTGCGGCGGCGGCTTGATCTTGAGTTGAAAATATGTTACATGAACTCCAAGTAACTTCAGCGCCTAAAGCTTGCAAGGTTTCAATTAATACAGCGGTTTGAATAGTCATGTGTAAACATCCTGCAATACGAGCCCCTTTTAAAGGTTGAGAGGTTTTATACTCTTCGCGTAAGCTCATTAAACCGGGCATTTCGGCTTCGGCTAAATGAATTTCTTTTCTTCCCCAATCGGCAAGTGAGATGTCTTTTACTTTAAATTTTAAGTTTGTCATCGTTTGTGTACTCATATTATTATCTTTGTGTTTTTTGAATGTGCAAAACTACAAAATACCTTTTACTTTATAAATGCCTTTATATAAAATTATTAGACCAAATCAGCATACTGCGATTTATATTTGGAAAATAGAGGAATCTTTAACAGATTTATCTCGGGGCATTTATCTAAATCCGAATAGCTTAGCGCGGGTCAATAACATGCAATCGGATTTGCACCAACGCGGATTTTTAAGCGTGCGCAATTTGTTAAAAATAGCTGGGCTCTCGGATGCCGACCTCTATTACAACGAATATGGCAAACCGTTGTTAACAAGCGGTAAGCATATTTCAATTTCGCATTCGTACTATTTTTCTACCATCGCTATAAGCGATGAAGAAATTGGTATAGATATCGAAATGGTTCGTGATAAAATTACCATGATTCAGCATAAATTTGTCAATACCGATTACGATTCGCTTAGCGATGAAGATTTGATTAAGCAGTTAACTATTATTTGGGGCGCAAAAGAAGCGATGTATAAAATTTATCCTTATGGCGGTTTGAGTTTTAGAAACCACATCGCTATTAATCCGTTTTTATTTAAAGATAAAATGTCGAGTGGCCGTGTTATTTTTAATGAATGGCGTAAATTTTATGATGTCAATTTTTTGTTTCTTGAAGCGGCAGATACATTTACTTGCGTTTATGCGATGCCTCAAAAAAATAATTAATGTCCATAATATCTCAAATAAAATCGGCTAAAAAAAGAGGTCATAAATTGCTAGCTATTTTATTAGATCCCGATAAAGTAGAACTTAAAAATGTTAAGAAAATAGTTGATAAAATAGAAGGTTTATCAGCCAATTTTATTTTCGTCGGTGGAAGCTTGGTTAAAAAAGGTGCTACAGAAATATTAATAAAGGAATTAAAAAAATTTACCAAATTAAAAACAATAGTATTTCCGGGTGATTATTCTCAGATATCAAACCATGCCGATGCGCTATTATTTTTGAATTTAATTTCGGGTCAAAACCCCGAATACTTAATAAACCAGCAAGTAAAAGCCATTCCAAAGCTAAAGAAATCAAATCTAGAAATCATTCCAACAGCTTATATTTTAATAGATGGAGGCAAAGCGTCGTCCGTTGAGAAAATAAGCAAAACAACGCCCATTAGTCAGAATCAAGAAGAATTGATTGTCAATACCGCACTAGCAGGACAATTTATGGGAAATCAATTGGTGTATTTAGAAGCGGGAAGTGGCGCCAAATATCCTGTTAAAGTTGAGCTCATCAAAAAAGTAGCCGATAATCTACAAGTGCCAATTATTGTTGGCGGTGGTATTCGTACAGCGCTACAACTAAAAGAAGCCTATAAAAATGGAGCTAATTTGGTTGTAATTGGCACTGCTTTTGAAGAAAATAAGCTATTTTTGGAATCCTAATAAAAATTGATGGATACACTTTTCGATTTTTTTCTAGCACCTTATAAAGAGGCGAGCATCTTAAATATTATTCTTGAATTTATTGCAGCTTCATTTGGTGTTATTAGCGTATTTTATGCTAAAAAAGAAAATATTTTAGTTTATCCTACCGGCATTATCAGCACAGTACTTTATGTTTATTTATTGTCGCAGTGGGCGCTGTATGGCGATTTAATTATCAATATTTATTACACCCTAATGAGCCTTTACGGATGGTATTTATGGACGCATGTTGTTGATAAAACCAATCATACATTAACCATTTCAAGAACCAACTCATACGATAAATTTAAAGCCTTAGGCATTTTTATTTTTACAGCAATTTTTGTGATTGCTGTTTATCACTATTATCAAGTGATGCCCAACTTAAGTTTTAGCGATAGTGTCAATTATGCTTATCAACATCTAAGTTCAGGCAATTTAGTAGAATTTAGAAAAGCCACACCTTATCTCGACACCTTTACCACGGCTTCAGCCTTTGTGGCCATGTGGCTAATGGCGAACAAAAAAATAGAAAACTGGGTGTTTTGGATTTTAACCAATATCGTTTCTATACCTTTGTATTTTGTAAAAGGCTACGGTTTTACCGGAATTCAATATACAATATTTTTAATCTTAGCCCTATTGGGATATCAGGCATGGAAAACACACTTAAACAGCAAGAAAGCAATATCATAAAAGTCGTATTATTTGGTCCCGAAAGCACTGGTAAAACAACCTTATCCGAACATCTAGCAATACATTACAATACCGTTTGGGTGCCAGAATATGCGAGACGCTATCTGCAAAATAAGTGGAATAACGAGCGCAAAACCTGCGAAAGTTCCGATTTAATTCCAATTGCTAAAGGGCAAATACGTTTAGAAAATTATCTGACCAAAAAAGTCGATAAAATTTTAATTTGCGACACCGATTTATTAGAGACTAAAGTATATTCCGAAACCTATTATGGTGGCTTTGTTGAACCTTTGTTAGAAAAAT
>JAVHOP010000119.1:4884-8301 GCA_036170135.1 Flavobacteriaceae bacterium
TGTGTTTTTGACATTGATAATTCCCAAAATTTAAGCGATAATCAAAAGCAATTACTTCTTAAAAGTATCACATCGCGATTAACTAAAGATAATAAATTGATTCTGGTTTGTGACGAAAGTCGGAGTCAGCATAAAAATAAAGAACTCGTTATCAATCGTTTTTTGCAAATTATCAAAAAAGGATTGGCAATCCCCAAAAAAAGAACTCCCACAAAAATAAGTAAAACGTTTATTCAAAAACGATTAGATAGAAAGAAAAAACAAGCTTTTAAAAAAGCACTTCGACAAAACCCGAAATTAGATTAATTAAAAATTTAAACTATATTTGTGGTCTCTAAAAGGGGTGCTATTCCGATAACAATCGGAAGGCTGAGATTACACCCATTGAACCTGAACAGATAATGCTGTTAAGGAAATGACCAATCAAACTTCCCCTTTTTTATTTGTTTTATTAACCTGTTAAGATTTTTTCTTAACTCTAAATCATTCTTAAACAGATGAAAAAGTTATTTATTTTAAGCGTTTTTTGCGGATTTACAGTCTTTGCCCAAAATAACGATGTCAAAAAAGACACGATTAAGCTAAATGAAGTCCTTGTAGAAGCGACACGGATTGGAAAAAACGCACCTTTTACACAATCAAATCTCAACAAAAATGAACTGAATAAACGCAATTTAGGTCAAGATATTCCGTTCTTGTTAAGATATTTGCCAAACATTGTCATCACATCCGATGCTGGCGCGGGTGTGGGTTATACTGGTATTCGTGTCCGCGGCAGCGATGCCACACGTGTAAATGTTACCATCAATGGCATTCCGTTTAACGATAGCGAATCGCAAGGGACTTTTTGGGTAGATTTACCCGATTTTGCCAGTGCTACCCAAAGCATACAGTTGCAACGTGGTGTGGGAACCTCAACCAACGGAGCAGGAGCTTTTGGTGCCAGTTTGAATTTATTAACTGATGGTATTTCAGAACAAGCAACGGCACAAATCAACAATTCGATAGGCTCTTTTAACACGCATAAACATACAGTTAAATTCAGCACCGGATTGTTAAACAATCATGTTGAATTGGCGGGAAGTGTAGGGGTTATTAAATCGGATGGTTATGTTGATAGAGCCAGCTCCGATTTAAAATCTTATTACCTTTCGGCGACTTATATAAATGATAAAACGCTGATTAAAGCTTTGGTTTTTGGCGGTCACGAAATTACCTATCAATCTTGGTGGGGCATAGATGCTGCAACCTTAGAGCATAATCGCACGTTTAATTATGCTGGGGCCATTTATGATGAAAATTGGAATGTAATTGATTATTATAAAGACCAAGTCGATAATTATAAACAAGACCATTTTCAGTTGCACATCAACCATACTTTTAATGATTTTTGGAGTGGCAACCTCGCTTTTCACTACACCAAAGGAAAAGGATATTACGAAGAATATCAGCAAAATCAAGAAGTAGCCGATTATGGCTTAATGCCGATTAATGTAAATGGAATTGATGTTTCTACAACCGATTTGGTACGACGTAAATGGTTGGACAATGATTTTTATGGGACGACTTTTTCGGTGAAATACAACGATTTAAACCAGGTAAAATTTATTTTTGGCGGTGCTTTAAATACCTATAAAGGCGATCATTTTGGACGTATCATTTCTGGTGAATTTATCACTAGAGCCAACTTGTTTAAAAACTACTATTTTAATGTCGGCAATAAAACCGATTTTAATATTTACAGCAAATTGACTTATCAAGTGGACGATAATTTAAGTCTTTATGGAGACTTACAACTCAGAACCGTGAATTATAAAATTAATGGAAACGAAGACGGCATCAATATAAACTTTAAAGATAATTTACAATTTTTTAATCCAAAATTTGGAATAAATTTTAAGATAACTAACTCAGCGAGCGCTTACTTTTCGTACGCAAAAGCACATAAAGAACCCAATAGAACAGATTATATCGAGTCGGAAGTCTTTCCAAAACCCGAAACCTTAAACGATTTTGAATTGGGTTATCGTTTAGAAAAGCCCTCTACTAAAATTAATGCCAATATTTATTATATGTCTTATAAAGACCAATTGGTTTTAACCGGACAGATTGATAATGTAGGAAATTTTATTCGTGCAAACAGCGGTAAGAGTTACCGTGTGGGTTTTGAAGTCGATGCTCATATAAATCTTAACAAGCAATTTATTTGGCAACCAAATGTAGCTTTTAGTCAAAATAAAAACCGTAATTACTTAGATGAAAGTGGTCAAGATTTAGGAAAAACCAATATTTCATTTTCGCCTAATGTGGTATTGGGTAATGCCTTTGTTTTTGTGCCTTCAAAATCATTTTCAATTGGGATTTTATCAAAATATGTAGGCAAACAATTTATGAATAATATTGAGTTAGAATCCTCAAAATTGCCATATTATTTTACCACCGATCTAAATTTTATAATTAATTTATTTCCAAAAAGCACTATTAAAGGAATCAGCATTACAGGTTTAATCAATAATATATTTGATTACAAATATGTTTCAAATGGCTATATGTGGGGCACCGATCCTTATTATTTTCCGCAAGCTGGGATTAACTTTTTAGTAGGGTTAAATTTAAAATTTTAAATAAAAATATTCCAACGCTTCATTACAAAGTGTTGGAATATTAATACTAATTGTGGGGTGTTATCTTAAACCAAATGAATTAGTATAAGCAAAAGGTTGAGGGTTATTTTTTTATGGTATTTTTTCCTGTAATAGTATAAAGTGGGCATGAACTTGTTAAAATGGTCAGCAATAAAACAGCGCCGACGGCATAGAGCAAATAGCCAGCCCAAACGGCTTCAATGCCACCTTTGTAGGCGAAAAAAATTGCCACTGCAGCAATAAAGAATCTGATGATTTTGTCAATGGTTCCAACATTTTTTTTCATAATTGCAATTTTTATAAAGTTAATAATTTTAATGTTCTAAAGGCAATTTTTGAGAACTCCAATTAAGTATCCCGCCATCTAAATTATAAATTGTTTCAAAACCTAATTTTTTTAAAATTTCGGCTGAATTTGAACTTCTAACGCCACTGCGACAATATACATAAATAGGCTTCGACTTATCTAACTTGCCTATTTTTGTGCTAAATTCTTGGTCGTAATAATCAATGTTAACTGACTTTAAAATATGCCCAGTTGCAAATTCGCTAGGTGTTCTAACATCTACCAATTGAATTTTTGAACTTTTTAAGGTTGTAAATAAAGTCTCTGGTTTAATAATTTTAATCGTGCCTTCGTTTTTTGATTGCGCAATTACCAAATGGGTTAGGCTCAAAAAAAATAAACTGGCTAAAATTAATTTTAAATATTTCATAGGTTATTTGTTTTTAATCCTATATCAAAAATGATACCTTAAAAGTAGTAAAATTA
>JAVHOP010000120.1:0-19402 GCA_036170135.1 Flavobacteriaceae bacterium
AGGAAGGATTCTATTCCCGTTATGACCTGCAAGGTTTTTAGAACCTTGTAGGTCTGACAGTAAAACGCTATTTGATTATTATTAAAAAAATGTACTTTTATAACTTCATTCAGATTTTAAAACATGCTGCAAGTAAAACATCTCAATATCTCATTTTTAGGAGAATCAGGTCAAAATGAAGTGGTTCACGATATCAGTTTTAGTCTGAATGAAAGCGAAATTTTGGGTATTGTTGGCGAATCGGGTTCGGGTAAATCGGTTACAAGTTTGTCTTTAATGGGATTGTTGCCCACAAAAATGTCGAAAATTACGGGTGAAATCCGTTTTAACGATACCGATTTGACTCAAATATCCGATAAGGCATTTCAAAAGATTCGGGGCGCACAGATAGCGATGATTTTTCAAGACCCGATGAGCGCCTTAAATCCGAGTTTGACTTGTGGTTATCAGGTTCAGGAAATGTTATTACAGCACCAAAACATCTCAAAACAGCAATCAAAAACACAAGTCATAGAACTTTTTAAAAAAGTAAAATTGCCGAGACCGGAACAAATTTTTAGCCAATATCCACATCAAATTTCGGGCGGACAAAAGCAACGTGTTGTAATTGCGATGGCTATTGCATGTAAACCGCAAATCCTAATTGCCGACGAGCCCACAACTGCTTTAGATGTTACGGTTCAAAAAGAAATCATCTTATTGTTAAAAGCACTACAGCAAGAGACCAATATGAGTATGTTGTTTATCTCACACGATTTGACTTTAGTTTCAGAGATTGCCGACCGCGTTTTGGTCATGCAACACGGTCATATTGTTGAGCAAAACACAACACAAAATATTTTTAAAAACCCCGAAAACAGTTATACCAAAGCGCTATTAAATGCCAGGCCAAGTTTGGATAAACGATTAAAAATATTGCCAACCGTTGAAGATTTTTTAAATAAAACCGTCCGCGATATTGAAGTTACCGCATTGCAACGCAACAATAATCACAAAGCAATATACAGCAAACTGCCACTTTTAGAAATAAACAATCTCTCCACTTTTTTCAGCACCAAAAAAAGTTGGTTTAACAATAAAAATAATATTCTAAAAGCCGTCGATAACGTGAGCTTTAAAGTCTATGAAACAGAAACGTTAGGACTGGTAGGAGAATCGGGTTGTGGGAAAACTACTTTAGGACGTTCCATTTTATTGTTAGAAAAACCCAAAAGCGGACAAATTAAATACAAAGGCATTGATATTTTGCAATTAGCACCTCTGGCGATAAAAAATTTAAGAAAAGATATTCAGATCATTTTTCAGGATCCCTATTCGTCATTAAATCCTAGAATTCAAATTGGCGACGCCTTAATGGAGCCGATGAAAGTCCATAAATTGTATAAAAATGATGACGAACGCCGTTTAAAAGTCTTCGAATTACTTGATAAAGTAGGATTAGAAGCCGAACATTTTTATCGCTATCCTCACGAATTTTCGGGCGGTCAGCGCCAGCGTATCGGCATTGCTAGAACTATTGCCTTGCAACCCAAAATCATTATTTGCGACGAATCGGTTTCGGCTTTAGACGTATCGGTACAAGCGCAGGTTTTAAATTTGTTAAATACGCTTAAAGCTGATTTTAATTTTACCTATATTTTTATTTCACACGATTTGGCGGTTGTAAAATATATGTCAGATCAATTAATTGTCATGCAAAATGGCAGGATTGAAGAACAAGGAGATGCCGATGAAATTTATAAAAATCCGAAAAGTAATTATACCAAACAATTACTGAGCGCCATCCCTAAAGGCGTTTAAAAAGTGTTTTTGTAATTTTTAACAAAATCGTTCCAATTTTTAGTGGTATAATGATTGTCGCCTATAAAAACCAAAATAGGTTCATAATTTTTGGCATCTAGATAACCAGGTATTCGCGTTATAACTTGCGTTTTAGTATCAAAAAATACCGTGGTGGGATAGCTCAGTTTACCGCCTAAAAGTGCCACAGCAAACTCGTTGTAACCACGTAACCCACTAGGAATATATTTATAATCTTTACCATCAAAATGTAGGTTTTCTTTTTGCTCGGCATTAAATTTTACAGGATAGAAGTTACTGTTGATATAGGCAATAACCTTTGGATTTGAATAGGTGTTTTGATCCATAACCTTACAGTAATAGCACCAATTGGTATAAACATCGACCAATATTTTTTTTGGATGTGTTACATTGAGGTTTATAGCTTGCTCTAAGCTCAGCCATTTAATTTCAGTATCTTGAGCAAAGGAATTCCATCCTGAAATCAATAAAACAATCGTTAAAGCAAATCTTTTCATAGATTTTAATTTACACCTACAGTCGTAATATTTTAGATATGATTACTCAACCTCAAAAATAAATATATCATAACGTAGCGTCTATTTAATTTCCTGCATTAATTTTTTAACCAACGGAGAAATTATAATCAGCAGTAACCCAGCAATTAAAGCATAAATGGCTAATTGTTTATAACCATCAGCGTAAATAACTAGTTTTTCAAGATTTGAAGCGTTTTCTGAAGCCACCGCAATATTAGCTCCCAATATTCCGGCAAAATACTGTCCGTAGGCGCTTGCCAAAAACCACATTCCCATCATAACGGCTTGAAGTTTAGCAGGAGATAACTTCGTCATAATAGACATCCCTATTGGCGATAAGCATAATTCACCAAAGGTAATGATGAACCAACCAAAAGTGAATAAGTCTAAGGAGGTCATCCCATTTTCATCAGCAAAAAATTTTGTATCATAAAAAATATAAAATCCAACTGCTAAAAACAAAAATGCCAATCCGAATTTAACAACTGTATTGGGTTCAATTTTTCTTTTGGCCAGCCACAGCCATACTAATCCAACCAAAGCTGCAAATACAATCACAAAAAACGAATTAGCCGAATTGTTAACGCCATTAGGATCTAGCGGAATGCCGAGCACGGTATTTTTAAGATTGCTCGCTGCAAAAAGACTTAACGAACCGCCACTTTGCTCAAAAAATGCCCAAAAAACGATAGAGAATAAAATAAAAACGAGCGCTGCAATGAGTTTTTTATTTTCATTAAATGAAAAATTGCGCATCTCGAAAAGTAAATACACCAAAGAACAAGGGCCTATAATGTACATAAACAAATCGGTGTACCCGGAATTTGAAACTAACAGAATCACAATTGGAATCACAATTAGCGAGCCGATATAAGTTAGATATTCATAAAGTTTTCGTTTCGAATCTTTTAATTCCATCAAGGGAGAAATACCGATTTTGCCCATAGATTTCTGGGTTTGTACAAAAGTTAATAAACTTATAATCATAACAATTGCGGCAAACCCGAAGGCGACATTCCATCTTAAATGTTCAGGAATTATTGAAGAAAGCATCGTTCCATTTGCAACGGCAATACATAGATAGCCTCCAATTAAAGCACCCAAATTGATACCCGCATAAAACAACGAAAACCCGGCATCACGTCGATTGTCATCCGATTTGTAAAGTTTTCCAACCATTGTTGAAATATTTGGTTTAAAAAAGCCGGTACCGATAATGGTAAAGCTAACGCCAAAAAAGAAAAACTGTTTTGGATCATAGGCTAAAATAAGACTTCCAACAATCATTAAAAGTCCGCCCCAAAACAAGGATTTCCGATAACCTAAAATCTTATCGGCAAACAAACCGCCAATAAATGTAAAGGCATAAACAAAAGCTTGCGTAGCACCATATTGTAAGTTAGCGACTTCGGCATTCATCATCAATTGGTTAACCATAAAAATGACCAACATACCGCGCATGCCGTAGAAACTAAAACGCTCCCACATTTCACTAAAAAATAAGTACCACAATTGCTTGGGATACTTGCCTTTAAAGTTTTGTATTTGTTCTAAAGTTTGATTTTGTTCCATTTTTTAGCTATAAACCTATAAGGTTTTAAAGCCTTATAGGTTAGTTAGGTTAGAAATTATTTTTATCGAACGCCGTGCATCATCTTTTTCAAAAAAGGTGTAAGAGAAAATAATATTAAAGAAGCAAGTCCGGTTAAAATGACAAATACCATGAAGAATTCGAATAAATTATGGATTTCAAATCCAGCAAAAAGTGGATTATGATCGCTTATATGGTTGTCGTACAAAAGTTTTATCTGCTCGGCTGAAGGCGTTATGGTTTTATCTAAAATACCTTGTAGGTCTATTCCTAATTTGTTAGCAGTATCGAATTTATCACCTGTTGAGGGTAAAATAGAACCCAATGTGCCTGCCAATGCGTATCCAGAGGCATTAGACAAGAAAAATACACCGTATAACAAAGAGGAGAATCTTTTTGGAGATAATTTACCAACTAAAGACAGCCCGATTGGCGATAGGCATAATTCGGCGCAAGTTTGAATAAAATACAATAATATTAACCATTTAATTGCAAGTAAGCCACTAGTCCCTAAATCTTTTACATTAAAAGCAATAATAAAATAGCTCGAGGCAATAAGTGCCAACCCAAAGGCTTGTTTAGCTGGTGAAATTGGTTCTCTACCTTTGGCTCTTAATTTATCCCACAAAAAACTAAATGGAAGTGCCAAAAGCACAACAAACAAACCGTTGAAAATTTGAACCATTGATGGTGGCATTTTCCAGCCGAACAAAAAAGTTGTATCTGTTTGATGATCGGCAATAAAAGTCAGTGAAGAACCTGCTTGTTCAAAAGCCGCCCAAAAGAAGATAATAAAAAAGGAAACAATATAAATCACCAAGATGCGATCCCTTTCAATTTTTGTCAAAGAGCTATCCGATAAAATTAATCCTGCTAAGGTAATACCACTTGCGTAAATAATGGGATAGATAAAAGTTTTAACAACATTATCTCCGTCAACAGAATAATGAAAAGCGAAAAACAATCCAATAAAACTCAATGCAGCAATTACTAACGACCTTGATGTAAAAATAGCGCTTTGTGACTCACCTTCTTCAAAGTCGGATGCGGTATTTTTAGATGGCAGTCCGCCTAAGGCTTTTCCTTCAGGAGAAACAACGTATTTATTTTTAAGGATGTAAAAAACTAATGTGCCAATAAGCATGGCTACAGAAGCCGCTAAAAAGCCCCATTTAAAGGCATGAATATCTCTAATGCCGCCACTATCTTTTACGTCGCCTAACATGGGAGCAATAAATTGACCCATAAAAGCGCCTAAGTTAATACCCATATAAAAAATGGTGAAAGCGGTGTCGAGTTTGCTTTTTTCTTGTTTTGGATACAAACTTCCCACCATACTCGAAATATTGGGTTTAAAAAATCCGTTGCCAAGAATAATTAACCCCAAAGCAGAATACATCAGTGTTGTGGCTAAACTTAAATTACTACCAAAAATACTAGCACTTGTAAATAACATTAATTGACCGATGGCCATTGTTAAGCCTCCAATTAAAATACAGTTTCTATTTCCAAAAAAACGGTCGGCAATAAATCCGCCTAGCATGGGCGTTAAATAGCATAATCCAAGAAAACCGCCATAAATTAAAGAGGCATCTTCTTCTTTCATCAATAGTGCATTGACTAAAAATAAAGTTAATAGGGCGCGCATTCCGTAGAAGTTAAAACGCTCCCACATTTCTGTGCCGAATAGCACCCAAAGTCCTTTTGGATGCGCTGTTTTTACTTGAGTTTCTGACATTGTTATCGAGTTTGGTTTGTTAATTGTTTGTTTTTAAATTTTGATGGATAAAAGTAGTCAATTTTTCATAAAGATTGAGACGCACATTTCCTTTGTCTTGATATTGACCGTAGATGCCGTGATTTTTATCGGGATATACAAACAAATCAAACTGTTTATTTGAACCGACCAGCGATTCAATCATGCGCATCGAGTTTTGAAAATGGACATTATCATCACCAGAGCCGTGAACCAACAAAAATTTTCCTTTGAGTGCATCGGTAAAATTAATGGGCGAATTGTTATCATAACCAGTGGCATTTTCTTGAGGAGTTTGCATATAACGTTCGGTGTAAACCGTATCGTAAAAACGCCAAGAGGTTACCGGCGCAACGGCAATAGCCATTTTAAATGTATCGGCGCCTTTGGTAATGGCTAAAGACGACATATATCCACCAAAACTCCAACCCCAAATGCCGATATTGTCCTTATCGATATAGGTTAATTTACCCAATTGTTTTGCCGCTTCTATTTGATCTTCAATTTCGTGTTTACCCAATTCCTTATAGGTTATTTTCTTAAAAGCAGCGCCTCTAAATCCGGTACCACGACCGTCTACACAAGCAATGATATGACCCTGTTGAGCGAGCATTTGATACCAATAATCATTGCTGCCTCCCCAACTATTTGAAACACTTTGCGATCCTGGACCAGAATATTGATACATAAATAAGGGATATTTTTTGTTTGGATTAAAATTGGATGGCTTAATCATCCACGCGTTAAAATCGCCGTTAGCAGTTTTAAGTGTAAAGAATTCTTTTGGCGAAGTATTGTAGTTCTCGAGTTTTTTTAACAACTGATTATTGTTTTTTACTTCTTTAATGATTTTGCCTGTTTTAGCATCGTTTAAAGTAAAAATAGGTGGTGTATTAGCATCCGAAAAGGTGTTGATGTAATAATTAAAACTATTGCTAAAAGCGGCGCTATTGCTGCCGGAATTGCGTCCCAATTGTTTTTTATTTTTCCCGTTTAAGCCAATAGTGTAAACGGTTCGGTTTATAGAACCACCTTCAACCGATTGGTAATAAATTTGTTTATTTTCGGGATTATAACCGTAATAATCGGTTACTTCCCATAATCCACTGGTAATTTGTTTGATTAGTTTTCCGTTATAATCGTAGTGATAAATGTGGTTAAAGCCATCTTTTTCGCTTGTCCATAAAAAGCTGTTATCTTTTAAAAAGGTCAAATTATCGGTAATATCGATATAAGCCACATCGGTTTCGTTTAAAACCAAATGACTTTTTAGGGTGTTGGTATCGACAAAAATCAAGTTTAAATTATTTTGGTGTCGGTTGAGTGTTGTTACGCAAAGCACATCGGCTTCTGAGCTAAACTTCATTCGCGGCATATAATATTGATCTAAAGTACCTAAGTCAATAGTGTTTGTTTTAAGATTGTTTAAATTGTATAGATGCAAGGTGATTTTTGAGTTATTTTCGCCTGCTTTTGGATATTTAAAGGTTTCCTTTTCAGGATAGAGTGACTCGCCGTATTTCATCATAGTGAATTCCGGAACATCGGTTTCGTCAAAACGCATATAGACAATTTTATCGGAATGGCCACTCCATTGAAAGGCTCGGACAAAGGCAAATTCTTCTTCGTAAACCCAATCGGTTAGACCGTTGATAATACTATTTTTTTTGCCGTCGGCAGTAATTTGAGTTGTTGAATTTGATGCTAAATCTTTAACGAATAAATTATTTTGATATACAAATGCAATTTTTTTGCCGTCTGGTGATAAAGTTGGCTCTTGAATTAGTTGATCAGAAACACGGGTTAATTGCTTGGTTGTGATGTTATAAACATAAAATCGCCCTAAAAAAGAATGGCGGTAAATCGATTTGGAATCGGTTCCTAGAACTAGTAAATTTTCATCATCACTAAAGGTGTAGTTATCGAAAGATTTAAGGTCTTGCAAATCTTTGCTATCCACAAGTGTGGCGACTTTTTCTAGAGTTTTATAACTGTATTTATCAACAGTTGTGCTTTTAGTATCGCGATCATAATTTAAAATGGTGTAGTAATCGCCGTGGCTCATAGAATTTAAGGCATTCATATACTGCGCTCTAAAAGTGCCTTGAGCCCAAATATCTTCTAAAGTAATGTCTTGTTTTTGTGCGCTTACAAAAGAGGTGCACAATAAAAATAAAATAAATAATTTTTTCATTGGAGTTTGGTTAGTTTTTGAATGTCAATTTTAGTGAAAATTATGCAATAAATCAGTTTTCTTGAAAACAAATAACCCTTTTTTATCAAATTTTAACACTTCAGAAAATTAGTATCTTTGTACCATTACAAATAGCTATCTAACATGTCAAAAGCCATTTCCGGATTTTCTAAATTCTCAAAAGAAGAAAAAATTGATTGGCTAGACAAGCAAGTTTTAACTAATTATCACGATTTTAAATCTATTATTTACCAATATTGGAATACAAATAGAGATGTTCAAACTTTACACGATGACTTTATAGAAAATACCATCTCAAACTTTTACTTACCCTATGCCGTTGCACCTAATTTTTTGATAAACGGCAAGAAATATGTGCTGCCAATGGCAATTGAAGAAAGTTCGGTTGTCGCCGGAGCGTCAATGGTTGCAAAGTTTTGGAGCAAACGCGGCGGTTTTAAAACGCAGGTAATTTCTACGGTTAAAACGGGTCAAGTCCATTTTATGTTTGAGGGCGATAAAGCTGATTTAAAAGCTTATTTTAATGAGCTAAAACCAAAATTATTTGACGTTACCAACGCTATTACCAAGAATATGCAAAGTCGCGGTGGCGGGATTTTAGACATCGCTTTACGCGATAAAACAGCCGATTTAAAAGATTATTATCAACTGTTTGTCAGTTTTGAAACTAAAGACAGTATGGGTGCCAATTTCATCAATTCGTGTTTAGAAAAAATGGCGGGGACTTTTAAAAACGAATCTGGCAATCTCAATATCAGAATTGTGATGAGTATTTTATCTAATTACGTACCCGACTGTTTGGTTCGCGCTGAAGTGAGCTGCCCAGTTTCTGAATTATACCATGAAAATGCCCTTGAATACGCTCAAAAATTTGTTGATGCGGTAAAAATAGCCAAGGTTGAACCCTATCGCGCCGTAACACATAACAAAGGAATTATGAACGGCATTGACGCCGTGGTTATTGCAACCGGAAATGATTTTCGCGCCATTGAAGCGGGCGTTCATGCTTATGCTTCACGAACCGGAACTTATCAAAGTTTAAGCGATGCCGAAATTAAAGATGGCAATTTTAAATTTTGGATTGAATTACCGCTTGCCGTTGGTACCGTTGGCGGCTTAACGGCTTTGCATCCATTGGCAAAAATATCCTTAGCCTTGTTACAAAACCCATCCGCCAAGGAATTGATGGAAATTTTGGCTGCCGCCGGATTGGCACAAAATTTTGCCGCTTTACGTGCCTTGACAACAAAAGGCATTCAGCACGGACATATGAAAATGCACTTTATTAATTTGCTAAATAGTCTGAAAACAAGTCCATCCGAAAAGGAAAAGCTACGCATACTTTTTAAAGGCAAAACCATTAGTTATGCCGAGGTTAATGAAGCTTTATTAAAAATCCGTCAGCAATAAAAAAAGCGTTATAGTCTGAGGTTATAATTGCATAAAAACATTTTATATCAATTCAATTTTTAGGATAAAAAAGTGTTGTAATTTTGAATCACAAAAAAGATTAATAATTAAAATTTAGATATTATGGCTTTCGAACTTCCTAAATTACGCTACGCTTACAACGCGCTTGAACCCTACATTGATGCCAGAACCATGGAAATACATCACAGTAAACACCATGCCGCTTACACCAATAATTTTAATAACGCCATTGCTGGAACCCCTTTAGAAAATAAATCAATTTTAGATATTTTTAGCGGTTTGGATATGAATAACAAAGCCGTAAGAAATAATGGAGGTGGTTATTACAATCACGATTTATTTTGGAAAGTGATGTCGCCAAATGCTGGAGGTGAACCTCAAGGCGAATTGGCAAAAGCTATTCACGCAGCATTCGGCTCTTTTGAAGCTTTTAAAGACGCCTTTTCTAAAGCCGCAGCTACACAATTCGGCTCAGGTTGGGCTTGGTTATGTGTACATAAAGGCGGAAAAGTTGAGGTTTGTTCAACACCAAATCAAGACAATCCGTTAATGCCAGGCGTGCCTTGTCAAGGTTTTCCGATTTTATGTTTGGATGTTTGGGAACACGCTTATTATTTAAACTATCAAAACCGCCGACCCGATTATATCAATGCCTTTTTTAACGTGATTAACTGGGACGAAGTTGCTAAAAATTACGCAGCAAACAAATAAAAAAGACAAAAGAAATCAGTAATATAGCCATCGCAAAGCAATTGCTTTGCGATGGCTTATTTATTTTATAATTTAATGAATTCACGTACGTTTGCCCTAGTTGTCGCTTTTATTGCTGCGGTAATTTACGGTGTAACGTTTACCATTGCAAAAGATGTGATGCCTTTATATGTAAAGCCTTATGCGTTTATTGTTTTCAGAGTTTCAGGGGCCACAATTTTGTTTTGGATAGCTGCTTTATTCATCAAAAAAGAGTCCATAGACACAGCTGATTATTTGCGAATATTTTTAGCGGCTTTTTTTGGTGTGAGTTTAAACATGTTGACTTTTTTTAAAGGTTTATCCTATACAACACCTATAAACGCATCGGTTGTGATGGTTACCACACCCATTATTGTGCTGACACTTTCGGCATTTATATTAAAAGAAAAACTGATAACACGTCACATTGTTGGCATTTTTGTAGGTTTGGCTGGGGCTGTTTATTTAATAGCCTATGGCAATGGATTGCACTTAGATGATGGCACCATAAGATGGGGCAATTTTCTAGTGTTTGTCAACGCCTTTTCGTATGGTTTGTATTTAATTCTGGTTAAAAAATTAACTGCAAAATATCATCCCTTAACCTTTGCTAAATGGATTTATTTGCTCGGAATTTTTATGGTATTGCCCTTTGGCTTTTCAGAAATAAAACTGATTTCGTGGCAAACCATGCCTGCCGATATTTTCTATAAAATAGTGTTTGTGGTAGTTTTCGCTACCTTTTTTACCTACTTATTTAACCTATTGGCGGTAACAAAACTAAAACCGACAACGGTAAGTGTTTTTATTTATATTCAGCCTGTTATTGCTACCATATTCGCTTTAATGATGCAAAGCGATGCGCTTAACATTCATAAAATAATTGCGAGTATCATGATTTTTAGTGGTGTTTATTTGGTGAGTAAGCAAAAAAAACCACAAAGAGCATTTTAATTGTAGCATAACTATATTATCCATTTTAAAAAAGTATCACTTTTTAGATTTTCCGTAACTTTGTGCATCTTTAAAAGACTTGCATGATACAATCTATGACCGGTTATGGTAAAACAGAAATTTTGTTACCTACAAAAAAAATCAGTATTGAGCTCAAATCGCTCAATTCAAAAAGCTTGGATTTAAACTTAAGAGTCCCCACGCTATATAAAGAAAAAGAACTTGATATTCGAAAAATCATCTCACAAGCCTTGCAGCGCGGCAAAATAGATTGTTCAATTTATATGGAGCAAACTGCCGAAGCGATGACAAACAGCATCAATAAAGAGGTTATCAGTCATTACATCAGTCAGTTAAAAGATTTTGTTAAAGGCGATGAGATTGAATATTTAAAAATCGCTATTAGGCTTCCAGATGCTTTAAAAGTTGAACACGAAGATTTAGACGAAAATGAATGGCAATTAATTACCAAAGGCATTGATAATACCATCAAAAAATTCAATAATTACCGTTTGTCCGAAGGCGCTTCTTTGTCTAAAGACATCATTCAAAACATCCAGACCATCAAAGCGCTTTTAGCAGAGGTTTTGATTGTTGATAAAGATCGCATCGGCAATAAAAAAGAAAAATTGCGTAAGGCTATAGCCGATTTAACTCAAAATGTGGACGAAAATCGTTTTGAGCAAGAGCTGATTTATTATATTGAAAAATTAGATATTAATGAAGAGGAAGTTCGTTTAGAAAACCATCTGAATTACTTTTTAAAAGTGATTGCCGAACCTGAATCTAACGGTCGAAAATTGGGTTTTATTTCACAAGAAATGGGTCGTGAAATCAATACCATTGGCTCTAAAGCCAACGATTCAACTTTGCAACAAATTGTGGTAAAAATGAAGGATGAACTCGAAAAAGTAAAAGAACAACTTTTAAACGTTTTATAAAAAATAATAAATTGAAACAAGGTAAACTCATTGTGTTTTCGGCACCATCAGGCTCGGGTAAGACTACCATTGTTCAGTTTTTGCTCAAACAAAAAGAACTCTATTTAGGGTTTTCAATTTCGGCGACGTCAAGACCAAAACGCGGCAAAGAAATTGACGGCAAAGACTATTATTTTATCAGTGCTGCAGCCTTTAAAAATCACGTTAAAAATCAAGATTTTGTAGAATTTGAAGAGGTTTATAAAGATAATTTTTATGGTACTTTAAAATCGGAAGTCGAACGTATTTGGGCTTTGGGAAAACATGTTATTTTTGACATCGATGTGAAAGGCGGTTTAAATATTAAAAGGCAATTCCCCAAGCAAACTTTGGCTATTTTTGTGCAGCCACCCTCTATAAAAGTGATGGAACAACGCTTGCGCGGACGAAAAACAGACTCAGAAGAAAAAATAAAAGAACGCGTAGCAAAAGCACAACACGAATTGCCATTTGCAAAAGATTTTGACGTTATCTTACTGAATGATGTCTTAGAAAAAGCAAAAACAGAAGCCTATCAATTGGTAAAAGATTTTATAGCAAAATAGAAAAACAAATGAATATCGGACTGTATTTTGGCACCTTTAATCCCATTCATGTTGGGCATTTGATTATTGCCAATCATATGGCAGAATATACCGATTTAGACGAAATTTGGTTGGTGGTGAGTCCGCAAAATCCGTTCAAACAAAAAGCAACACTTTTAGCCGATTACCATCGCTATCAATTGGTTGCAATGGCAACCGAAGATTATCCTAAAATAAAACCTTCTAAAATAGAATTTAATTTGCCAAAACCTTCTTACACTATTAATACACTTGTTTATTTATCAGAAACTTATCCGCAACACCGATTCAATTTAATTATGGGGGAAGATAATTTAGACAGCTTTAATAAATGGAAAAACTATGAATTTATCTTAGAAAATTATCAGCTATATGTTTATCCACGACTAATCTCGACTTTAAAAAATGAAAGTTTAGCTCACCATCCTTCGGTTCATTTTATTTCGGCGCCGGTTATAGAAATTTCGGCAACGCAAATCCGCAAAGCTATTGCCGATAAAAAAGAGGTAAGACCGCTTTTGCCCTGTAAAGTCTGGCAATATATTGATGAGATGAATTTTTATAAATAAAAAAATAGAATCCTAAAGATTTAAAATTGATTTATCTTTGTGAACTATGGCCTTTGATTTAAAAGCAAAAAAGAATATTAAACAACATCTGGTAAGAAAGTATCGGCTTGTTGTTTTAGATGAAGACACTTTTGAAGAACAATTGTCTTTTAAAATTAACCGTTTAAACATCTTAGTTTATGGTGGTTTGTTTTCAATTTTATTAGTGACTTTAACGTCAATAATCATTGCCTATAGTCCTATAAAAGAATATATTCCCGGCTATTCTTCTACATCCTTAAAACAAAAAGCGAGTTTTTTGGTTTATAAAACCGATTCGCTAGAGCAGGTTTTGAAAGTTAATAATAATTATATAGAAACGATTCGAAAGGTTTTAACCGGCAAAATAAATACTTTTCCAGCGTTAGATAGAGATTCTATTTTAAAGCAACGGCAGTTAAATGCAAACGATAAAAGCTTAAATCCTTCGATAATAGATTCAAATTTTAGAGAACAAGTTGAACTTGAAAGCCGTTATTCGCTTTTTAATGAAGCTACAAAAAGTACAAAACAAGTTTTTTTTGCACCACTTTTAGGTAAGGTTACCAACACTTTTAATATTAGACAAAAACATTACGCCATTGATGTTACCGCAAAATCAGGGTCGCCTGTAAAAGCTGTAGCTGATGGTACGGTTATTTTCTCAGAATGGACTGCAGATACGGGTTATGTGGTGATAATTGAACACACAAATGGCTTTATTTCGGTTTATAAGCACAATGCAATTGCGCTTAAAAAACAAGGCGATTTAGTGTCTTCAGGCGAAGTAATTGCAACGGTGGGTAATACTGGTGAGCTTTCAACCGGACCGCATTTGCATTTTGAGCTTTGGAATGACGGTTTCCCTTTAAATCCCTCACAATTTATAGATTTTGAATGATGTCAATCAAATCATCTTTAGCAAAAATATACGCTTTTTTTGTTGCAAAACAAGTTTATAAATGGGCTAATAAGCCGTTAGAAACACAAGATAAAATTTTTAAAACGCTCATTAAATCGGCACAACAAACGCAATTCGGAAAAGATCATAATTTTTCTGAAATCAAATCCTATCAAGATTATAAAAAGGCGGTCTCCATAAGAGATTACGAAGGACTCAAACCGTATATTGATAAGGTTTTAACTGGCAAAAAAGCTATTTTATGGCCCGGAAAACCCCTTTATTTTGCTAAAACCAGCGGCACTACTTCGGGCGTAAAATACATTCCAATAAGCAAAGAATCAATGCCTTTTCACATTCGGGCAGCAAAAGAAGCGTTGTTGCTTTATATTGCGCATACCAAAAACGCCAATTTTGTAAATGGCAAAATGATTTTTTTGCAAGGAAGTCCCAATATCGATTCTCACAACGGCATAAAAATAGGGCGTTTATCAGGAATTGTGGCGCATTTTGTGCCAAAATATTTACAAAAAAACCGAATGCCAAGTTGGGAAACCAATTGCATTGACGATTGGGAAACCAAAGTTGATACCATTGTTGATGAAACAATTCATCAAAAGATGAGCCTGATTAGTGGTATTCCTTCTTGGGTACAGATGTATTTTGAAAAGTTGGTTGCCAAATCGGGGAAAAAAGTCGGCGATATTTTTCCCGATTTTAATCTGTTTGTTTATGGAGGTGTTAATTATGAACCTTATCGGCAAAAAATGGAGCAGTTGATTGGTCGCAAAGTTGATAGTATTGAATTGTATCCAGCTTCCGAAGGTTTTTTTGCCTACCAAGATATCCCCAACCAAAAAGGCTTGTTACTACAATTAAATAGCGGTATTTTTTACGAATTTATTCAAGCTGATACTTTTTTTGACGAAACACCCATTCGAATCGCTTTAGCCGATGTCAAATTAAACGTGAATTACGCGCTTATTTTATCTACAAATTCCGGACTATGGGCTTATAATATTGGTGATACCGTACTTTTTACATCGTTAAAACCTTATCGGATAATTGTAACGGGTCGTGTTAGTCATTTTATTTCGGCCTTTGGCGAACATGTTATTGCTAAGGAAGTAGAATTAGCCTTGCAAGAATCTGTAAAAGAAGAAGATGTTTTAATTAATGAGTTTACGGTAGCGCCACAAATTACACCAGAATCGGGGTTACCTTATCACGAATGGTTTATAGAATTCGAAAAAGAACCTGCCGATTTAAAGGGATTAGCTCATAAAATTGATGCTATTATGCAGGCTCAAAATACCTATTATAAAGACTTGATAGTCGGCAAAGTATTGCAACCGCTCATCATCACAAAAGTTGCCAAAAATGGTTTTAACGATTATATGAAAACGCAAGGAAAATTAGGCGGTCAAAACAAAATTCCGCGTTTGTCCGACAATCGTAAAATTGTTGATTTATTAAAAATTATCCCATGAAAATTATATCTGTAAATATTGGCTTGCGCCAAGAAATTCAATGGAAAAATACCTTGGTTACTACCGGAATTTTTAAATATCCTGTCAAAGTAGCAATAAGCTTAGGATTAGAAAATGTAGAAAACGACGCTGTTATTGATAGAAGATATCACGGTGGTTTAGATAAAGCGGTTTATGCTTATGGCGAAAATCATTACGCGCATTGGCAAAAATTGTATCCCGAATTAGATTTTAGTTATGGGATGTTTGGTGAGAATTTAACTATCTCTGATTTTGAAGAATCACAGATTTATATTGGAGATACTTTTAAAGTAGGAACTGCGATTATTGAAGTGACAAAACCTCGCGAACCTTGTTATAAATTAGGCATTCGTTTTGGTAATGCCAAAGTGGTAAAACAATTTTGGAATGATGCCAAATGTGGGGCTTATTTTAAAATATTGAAAGTTGGGCAGGTTCAAGTTGGTGATGTGATAACTCTTATAAATCACCATCCCGAAAGCCCTAGTATTGCTATGGTTTATCAAAGTATAACGAACCGACAATAAAAAAAACGCAGCTCTAGAGCTGCGTTTAAAATTGAATAAAATAAATCTATTTTATTTTGCTTTTTTCATACCTTCTTCTAAAAGGTTGAAAAATTCATCTAATTTTGGCAAAATGATTATGCGGGTTCTTCTGTTTTTTGCTTTTCCGGCATCTGTATCGTTGCCGGCAACAGGAATATAAAAACTTCTACCGGAAGCAGACATGCGATCGGGAGCAACATTGTAATCGTTTTGTAAAATTCTAACAACAGCCGAAGCTCGCTTGGTGCTCAAATCCCAATTGTCTTCAATCGCATCGGTTTTAATTGAAACATTGTCGGTATGACCTTCGACCATAATATTGATTTCGGGGCGACTATTTACAATTTTAGCAACTTTACCTAAAACAATTTTAGCCTTAGCGGATACTTTATAGCTACCCGAATCAAACATTAATTTATCAGATAAAGACACGTAAACCACGCCTTTTTCAACATTCACTTCAATGTCTGGGTCGTTAATATCGTCTAAAACACCTTTAAGACTGGTTACCAAAGCTAATGTAATTGAATCTCTTCGCGTAATGGCATCTTGCATCGTGCGAATGTGCAAATCTTTTTCTTTGATATTTTCTAATGATTTTTCAAGATTTTCGGCTTCTTTTCTTGACAGCGAAGCCATATTTCCTAAATTGTCTAATAAGGCAT
This sequence comes from Flavobacteriaceae bacterium, assembly GCA_036170135.1. Lineage (GTDB taxonomy): Bacteria > Bacteroidota > Bacteroidia > Flavobacteriales > Flavobacteriaceae > CG1-02-35-72. The sequence goes on from JAVHOP010000120.1 coordinate 16,774, forward strand.
CGTTAGATTTTCTTAAATGGTCAACTTGGTCTTGAATAGTTGTATAATTAGTGATTGCTTTTTCTTTATCTAAAATACATTTGGTTAAATTAGCTTTAGAATCGACCAAATCTTGATTGGCTTTATCTAAAGTACTTTGCAACGCCGTGTATTTTTTTTGTGTAACACACGAAGATAAAAGCAAGAGCGCAATTAAACTAATTCCTAAAATATTTTTCATTGTTTTAAAATTTTTTACAAAAGTATTAAATATTACCTTAGAAATGGCTAAAATTATAAATTTCACAAAAATTTAAGAATACAATTTATTTTAACTTTGCTCAAAATTTAAAACTCAATTTATGAAGCGGTTTTTAGTATTTTGTTTTATTGCAATTTTTAGTATTTCTTGTTCAAATTCAAAAGACAATAATAGTCTTAAACTCGAAGGTGATGCATTGGGCACAACTTTTCATATTACTTATTACGATGTTAAACAACGCAATTTTTCACACCAAATAGACAGTTTACTTCATCATATTAATAAATCGCTTTCTACTTATATTCCCACATCAGATATTTCCAAAATCAATCAAGGTGATACAACAGTTATCGTTGATGCCTATTTTGAAGAGGTTTATTACAAATCTTTAGAAGCTTATAAAACTACAAATGGCATTTTTGATCCGACAATTGGAACGCTTGTAAATGCCTGGGGATTTGGACCTAAAAAAACCATTAAACAATTAAACCAGCACAAAATCGATTCATTATTACAATATGTTGGATATGATAAAATTAAACTTGTAAATCACAAAATAATAAAATCAAGTCCCTATATTTATATAGATTTTAATGCCGATGCTAAAGGTTATGCCGTTGATGTATTAGGGCGCTTTTTGGAAACTCAAAACATTGCGTCTTATTTAATAGAAATAGGGGGTGAAATTCGCGCTAGAGGCGATAAAATTTGGAACATTGCAATAGAACATCCCAATTTTGACGGTTCACAATCTTTTCAAGCAACCATCAGTTTAAATAATGAATCAATTGCTACTTCAGGTAGTTATCGAAAGTTTAAAAATGATGTTAAAACGGGGCAAAAATATATTCATATTATCAATCCCAAAACGGGCTATGCAACCATGGGTAATTTGTTGAGCGCTTCGGTTATAGCTTCTACTGATTGTGCTGATGTTGATGCCTATGCCACTGCTTTTATCGCGATGGGCTTAGAACAAACCAAGTCGTTTTTAAAATTGCACCCCAAATTTAAGGTCTTCTTGATTTATAGTGATGCCAATGGTATGATTGCAACTTATAAAACCGACAATCTAGAATTGACAAAAATTGATTAAAAATCAAATTTATAAGTCAATCCTGCTAGAGCCTGAAAGCCCTGAACTTCATAATTTGTAAACGCCTGATAGTTGTCGTTTAAAATATTGTTGAACCTAGCAAATACCGTAAATCCATCAGAAAAATTGTAGCCACCGCTCAGGTTTAAATCGACATAAGCAGCTTGAACTGTTGTTTGTGGGGTTGCAATTACAAACGTAGGAAATAAATGCGATAGCTGTCCTTTGCGCTGCCCTACCATATAAATTTGCGATTTTACATACCACTTATTGTAAGTGTAATTTGCAAAAATATCAGCTTTAATTTGTGGCAAATTCCACGCTTCTTGTTGTGCCGAAAGTTTGTAATTATTAAGGATTAAATTCCCTCCAAAATTGAGTTGTTTAGAAAAGGTTATTTGCGTTTGTGCCTCAACCGACAAGGTATTTACATGGTCATAAACCACATTAAAACTGTTGCCAAATTCGTAAGCTTTATTGTTAGTGTTGATTACTTTTACAGGATTTGACACAAATAAGGCCTTATCTTTTTCATTTTGATAGCTCGCTTTTAGCTCATAACTCAGGCCTTTTGTCATCCCTTTTATTCCAATAAAACCTTTTAATTGTTGGTCTGTACGCTTTACATTTAGCGTTGGCGATACAAAATTATTTGCATTGGCAAATTCGCTATACGAATTTTGATGCAAGTCGCCTGTAATTCCGACGAAAGCCGTTAAAATATTGGCGTCTAATTTATAAGATGCTGTAAGGTTTGGATAAAAATATATTTTGCTGGCTTGTTGTGTTTTTGAAGCGCTACTGTAATAGAGTTTCGCGCCAAAATTAACTGCGTAATCATCGCGAATGACATCAATATTTGGATGAGCCCCAAACGTTATAAATTGATAAATTATAGGATTGGCATCAATATAACCGCTGTTAAATTTACCGTCTAAATAATTAATTGTAATCTGTGTGGTTAAAAATTCTGAGGCTATCGGAAACTTAAATTCTGGCGCTAAAAACAGTTGATTTTCTGAGGTTTTATAATCATCGCTAAAAAATTGATACTCAAAAGTACCACCCTTAAAAACAGCATTATCTAAAGCTAAAGTGGTTCCGGCGTAAAAAGTATTATAAGTCTGTTGCGGATTGATGCTTGACAAAACATCGGCATTTAGAGGTATTACAATAGGCGATAATCCGTACCAGTTGTATTTTTGAATCTGTCCACCAAAATTGATTTGCCAATCGAAATTTTTTTGAGTTTGCTTGTAATATAAATCTAGTTTTGAATTGCTAAAAGCATC
>JAVHOP010000120.1:19502-24947 GCA_036170135.1 Flavobacteriaceae bacterium
TCTTTTTTCTTGATTTGTGCACCTACAATTAAGGAGGTAAAAAGGGCTATATATAAAAATCGGTATGTCATTTGTCTCTAATTTATTGTTTTACTGAAGTGTTTGTTTGGGCCTCTTTAGATTTAATATCGGCTAATAAAATTTGTGCTTCGTCAATGATATCGGGATAATCGGTAAAATTTTTAAGGACACTTTCTAAGATATAAGTAGCTTGATAAGCATCTTTTAGTCCGTAAAAATTTTGAGCCATAACCAGCAAACCTTTTGCACCAAAATAGCGATAAGCGGCATAATCTGAAGCTAGTTTTTGAATCACTTTGTTAGATTCCTTGTATTGTTGTTCTTGAAATTTAAAAAAGGCGTTGTAATATAGTGCTTCTGCCATTAATTTGCCTGAAGCCATTTTTTCTAGGTCTTTATAAGCCTGTTTTGCCTTGTTAGAATCATTGGTTTTATAAGCCGAACGCGCTTTAATAACAAGCGCATCGCTTAAAACATTTGCATCGGCGGTATTGTATTTCAAAACCTTTTCGGCGTAACTTAAAGCGTCGGCAAAATTTTCTTTGGCAAAATATACTTTCATCAAATTACTTTGAGCAAAGAGCCTATTTTGTTGGTCTTGAGCTTCATCTTCAAGTCGGATTAATAAAGGTGTTACTTTATCCCAATTAGATTTTTCGAGATAAATTAAAGCTAATTTTGACAGTGCTTGTTCTGTAAATAAATTGTTTGAGCTTTTTAAAATGGCTTCAAATGGTTTGATAGCCTTATCTTTTTTATCTAAATTTAAGAAGGATTGTGCACTATAAAAATTTGCTTCAAAAACATGAGCACCTTGCGGAAAGCGCTGTAAATACTTGTCAAATGCCAATGCAGCACTTTCAAAATTGTTTTGTAAATAAAATTTTTCGGCCGAATTATACATTGCTTTATCTAATGTTTCATCGGTTTCGCTCACAAAACTCAAGCCTTTAACCCAATTTTCGTATTGGTCAATTTGTCCTAAATCACTGTAAATTTCTTTGGCATTTTTAACAGCTTCTCGCGCTTCGGGGGTCTTGCTAAAATCGTTTACTAGGCGCTTATAAAGCTCTAAAGCCTTTGCGGAATTGTTCTGATTGTTATAAATTAATCCTTCTTTAAGTATGGCTTTAACGCTAAACGGACTTCGGGAAACCTCATTTATTAATCGGTCGTAAGTTTGAATGGCTAACTGATTTTGGTCAGTTTTTAAATAGACATTTCCCAATTCAAATAAAGCATCATCAAATAGACGAGAATTTTTATTTTTTGCAATCAAACTTTTTAAGGTGTTTATTTTGTTTGTGTTATCATTTATAAATCCATAGCTCATCGCGGTTTGGTAACGCGCATAATCGGCATTTAAATCACTTTTAGAACTCGCTTTTATAAAAGATTCAATAGCTTCATTATAACGACTCATGGCAAAATAACTGTCACCCAATCTTAAATAACTATCGCTGATACGTTCCGTATCTTTATTGTTTTTAGCTATAAAATTTTTAAAATGCGTCATCGCATTTTGATAATCTTTTTGTTTAAAATAGGTGTATCCTAAATTATAATTCAATCCGTCAATGGCAACGCCCATTGATTCTAATGATTTAAAATCGGACTGCGCTCTGTTGAAATTTGACATTCTGTAATAAGATTCTCCTCGCCAAAATTTTGATTGAGCACTGAAATTATTAGTCATTTTTACCGACATAGCTTTGTTAAAAAGAATGATGGCTGCTTCATAATTTGATTCTAAAAACAGCTGAACGCCGTAATAATAGGCGGCTTTTTGGTAGGTTTGAATTTGTTCAATATCTGTGGCGTGTTCGTAATAATTTAACGCGCCTTCATAATCTTTAGAGCTCATAAATGCGCTCATTAGCAAATGATTTATTTCGTTGCGTGATTTTGTCTTTGGAAAAGTTTTTAAAAAATCAATAAAAACTTGCGCCACATTGTTATAAGGATTTCCAATTTCATAACCCAATTTGGCGTAATTATAAAAAGATTGTTCTTTAATTTGGAGGTCAAAATCCATTTCCGACGCCTTTTTAAAAGCGTTTAAAGCCGCGCTTTTATCGCTAATCTGCAAATAACAGTCGGCTAAATGGTAAGAAACATTTTGTGCTATGGCATCTTCGCCATTCACAATTTTATTAAACCAATTTATGGCATTTTCATAGTCTTTTTGTTTGTAGTATGCATATCCCAATCGATAATAATCGGTATTATTCCAATGTCCTTTTTCGCCTTTATATTGCAATAAAAACGGGATAGCTTCTTGATATTTGTCAAGATTAAAATAGCTTTCGCCGATGATTTTAGCAAGCGGTGAAACTTCGGGGCGACTTGCTTTTTTTAATAGTGGTTCGGCTAGATTTATAGCTTTTTCAAAATGAGCTGTTTTAAAATTAATATCAGCTAAGCTGTATAAACTGTTTTTAGCATAAGCAACCTGATTTGATACTTGCGAAAGGTATTTACTTGCATTGTCGTAATCATTAGTTACGTAGGCTATATAACCATAATAATAAATGGCTTTATCTCCATATTGACTTGATTTGAGCAACGATGCAAAAAGTGGTTTTGCTAAAGCGTACTTTTTGAGATTGAATAAGGTATAAGCTTTGTTAAAATTATACGCTTCGAGCTGGTAAGCAACGAGATTATTAGCATTGACTTTATCGTACCATTTTAGGGCATTCAAATAGTTGATGTTGTCAAAGTAATAATTGCCGACTTCCAAATAACTGGAAGTAGCTTTTAAACTTGCCGAATATTGCGATACAAACAAAGACATTTGCTCATCGGCACCAGGCTGATTGAGTTTAATGGCGCAAAAAGCCTTGTAAAACTCGACTTGTGCTTTTAACTCCGACGTATTATCAAGCGTTTTTCCTAAGTTGCCAAATAAAACTTGAGCGGCAGCATAATCGTCATTTTGATAATGCGCAACAGCATTATAATAGTCTTTTTGCGGCGTGGTAAAACTTTCTGATTTTTGAGCAAAGCTGCTTTTATAACATAAAACTAACAGCAAACAAAAAGCTATTTTAATTTGGTTCATAAATGGATTTTATTAGTGGATAAATTTAACAATCTTAGCTTAAGTAACGCTAATTTTTGAGAATTTGTATAGTAAAATTGAAAATAATAAAAAGCAAAAGATAAACGACAAACGGCGAATTATAAAAATCACGAACGCCATTCTTGATACTAACTGCCAAATATCAAAAATCCGTACTTTTGCAATCAAATGGACAAAAAACAAGATATTCGTGCTTTAACCAAAGTTGAACTGAGAGATTTCTTTGTTTCAAATGGTCTGCAAGCTTTTCGTGGCAATCAGGTTTATGAGTGGTTATGGGGCAAAGCTGTGCATGATTTTGATGAGATGACCAATCTGTCAAAGGAAACACGCCGATTTTTAGAGGATAATTTCGTCATCAATCACATTAAAGTAGATCAATTACAACGTTCAAAAGATGGCACCATTAAAAATGCCATAAAATTATTTGATGGTCTGGTTGTTGAGTCGGTTCTAATTCCCACCAAAACCCGAACAACAGCGTGTGTATCTAGCCAGGTTGGTTGCAGTTTAAATTGTAATTTTTGTGCAACGGCGCGCTTAAAAAAGATGCGCAATCTTAATCCCGACGAAATTTACGATCAAGTGGCCGTTATTAATCAGCAAAGTTTATTATATCGAAATCAAAAATTATCAAATATTGTATTTATGGGAATGGGCGAACCGCTCCTCAACTATAATAATGTGCTTGCCGCGATTGATAAAATTACCGCCGATGAAGGTTTGGGAATGTCGCCAAAACGCATTACCCTCTCTACCGTTGGCATCCCAAAAATGATAAAAAAATTGGCAGATGATAAGGTTAAATTCAATTTAGCGGTATCTCTACATTCGGCTATCGATGAGGTTCGGTCTAAAATGATGCCCATTAATGAAGTCAGTCCTATTGCTGATTTACTAGAAGCCCTGCAATATTGGTACACCAAAACTAACCGCCGCATCACCTTTGAATATGTAGTTTGGAGTGGTATTAACGATAGACAAGTTGATATTGATGCCTTAGTAGCTTTGTGCCGAAAAATCCCTGTAAAAGTAAATCTTATTGAATATAACGCTATCGATGATGGCGAATTTCAACAAGCTTCACCCGAAGCGATTGCTAATTATGCGCGCTGTCTTGAGGCTAATAACATTGTGGTAAATGTGCGCCACAGCAGAGGCAAAGATATCGATGCCGCTTGCGGGCAATTGGCTAATAAAACAGCAGTCGATTAGTTGGCAGTATTCAGTTGCCGTAAACAGTGTTCGGTTTATAGCTGTAAATAATATCAGTTGCTTAATTTAGGAGGGCTTTTAACTTATTTGTGTGCCGTTGCTAACCGAGTTATTTTCGGGTTCGATAAACGCCAGTTTTCCGTCGGGTGCTTGGGTCATTAAAATCATTCCCTCACTTTCAATTCCTTTAATAGCTCTTGGTGCTAAATTGACCAAAACAGTCACACGTTTACCGATAGCTTCTTCGGCCGAAAAACTTTCGGCAATACCGCTAATGATGGTGCGGACTTCTAATCCAACATCCACTTTAAGTTTCAGTAGTTTTTTGGTTTTAGCCACTTTTTCGGCTTCTAAAATGGTTCCGATGCGGATGTCTAATTTAGTGAAATCATCAAATGAAACCGTTGTTTTTTGTGGCTCTAAAACCTGATTTTCTAGCTTATTTGCCTTTTTGGTAGCTTCTAGTTTATCGAGTTGTTTTTGAACGGCGTCATCCTCAATTTTGTCAAACAATAATTCGGGTTCACCTATTTGATGACCTGTTTTTAATAAGGTTGTTTGATTGGAAATAGAACGCCAAGACTTTTCTCCTAGAGCTTCTGAATCGCTCAATGTGACAGCTGGATTTGAGTTGTCAGTCTGAGTGAAACAAAGCATCTTTTTTAATTTTACAGATGTAAAAGGCAAAAACGGTTCGGCTAAAACCGCTAAACCGGCAGCTATTTGCAAGGCGACGAACATCATGGTTTCGACGCGTTTTACATCGGTTTTAATCAACTTCCAAGGTTCGGCATCGGCTAAATATTTATTGCCTAAACGTGCCAAGTTCATCAATTCTTGCGAAGCTTCCCTAAAGCGATAGCGCTCAATAGAATTGGCAATCACATCCGGAAATTGTTGCAATTGTTCTAAGGCTTGCTCATCGGCTTCGGTAAAGTTGTGATGATTTGGGACTTTTCCATCAAAATATTTATTAGTAAGAACCATCACACGGTTTATAAAATTGCCAAAAACAGCCACCAATTCATTGTTATTTCGAGCCTGAAAATCTTTCCAAGTAAAATCATTATCTTTAGTTTCTGGTGCATTTGCCGTTAAGGCATAACGCAACACGTCTTGTTTAT
>JAVHOP010000120.1:25047-27960 GCA_036170135.1 Flavobacteriaceae bacterium
CGCGGGCGCAAGCCATCGTCTAACCAAGATTTTACCTGACCTAAAACGTTGGTTTTCCAATCGTTTTTATGACCTTTTACAATCCAATCGCGCAACCAAGTTTCGTATTGTTCTAAAGGCAAATACCAATGTTTGGTCGCTTTTAAACTCGGTGTATTGCCTGTAATAGCCGATTTTGGATTAATTAAATCGGTAGCGTTAAGGCTTGAACCACACTTTTCGCATTGGTCGCCGTAAGAGTTTTCGTTGCCACATTTTGGGCAAGTGCCAATTACAAAGCGGTCAGCTAAAAATTGCTTGGCTTCGGCATCGTAAAGTTGTTCGGAGGTTTCTTCAATAAATTTGCCCGCGTCATACAGTTTTTTAAAAAAACCGGAAGCTGTTTCGTGATGAATTGCCGATGAGGTTCGAGAATAATTATCGAATGAAATGCCAAAATCTTCAAAAGATTTTTTAATAATAGCATGATATTTATCTACTATTTCTTGAGGTGTTACGCCTTCTTTTTTTGCGCGAATAGTAATGGGAACGCCGTGCTCATCAGATCCACAAATAAAAGCCACATCTTTACCATTTAAACGCAAATAGCGTGCATAGATATCAGCCGGCACATAAACTCCTGCCAAATGTCCAATATGAACAGGTCCGTTGGTATAAGGTAATGCCGCCGTTAATGTATATCTTTTTATAGTTTGAGAGGTATTTTTTTGCTCAGCCATTTCATTTTTTTTTGATTAAACCGCCTAGATTGCGTCATAGGTTTAATAAGTTTACAAAAGTATGGATTTGATTTTAGAAATCGTAAATTGTTAAAAGAGTTTTCGTATTTTGCAGTATCAAATTAAACAAACGATGATTATACCACCAAATCTAGAAAGAGGAAATATAATTGCCATTGTGGCACCGGCAGGTTTTTTAAAATCGGATGAATCGCATAAAGAAGGTATTGCTTTAGCTGAATCGTGGGGATTGCAAGTCAAACTCGGAGCACATCTATTTAAAAAAGAAGGCCATTTTGCGGGAACCGATGCCGAGCGTTTATCCGATTTACAGGAGGCTTTAAATAACTCATCCGTTAAGGCTATTTGGTGTGCACGAGGAGGTTATGGAACGAATCGGATTATCGATAAATTAGATTTTACCGAATTTAAAAAACATCCCAAATGGGTAATTGGTTATTCTGATATTACAATTTTGCTGAATCACATCAATAATTTAGGTATAGAGTCGCTTCACGCGATGATGGCGACGAGCCAGAAATCCATTGCGAATGATTTGGCGGTATTAAGTCTTCAGAAAGTACTTTTTGGCGATGCGTTAAGTTATGAAATTCCTGCTAATAAAAATAACGTTTCAGGCAAAGCTAAAGGGACTTTGGTAGGTGGAAATCTATCACTTTTAGTGGCGAGTTTGGGCACAAAATCTGAACCAAAATTTAAGGATGCGATTTTATTTATTGAAGAAATAGGTGAGTATCAATACCGCTTAGACCGAATGCTTTACACTTTAAAACGAAATGGTGTTTTTGATAAATGCCGCGGCGTTTTAATTGGTGGGATGACCGACATTTTGACGAATGACCCCGATTTTGGAAAAATAAATGAACAACTGATTTTAGAAGTCATTGGTCGAACCGATATCCCAATTTGTTTCGATTTTCCGGCAGGACATATCAGCGAAAATTGTGCCTTGATTCTTGGACGAAAAGCCCTTATAAAAATTGATAGTAAGACCGATAGTTTTATCACTTTTAAATAGATGGCACAGCACAATGAACTCGGTAAAGAAGGCGAAGATTTAGCTGTTGATTATCTCATAAAGCAAGGCTACACCATTCGCGAAACAAATTATCATTTTCATAAAGCCGAAGTTGATATTATTGCTCAAAAAGACAATGTGTTGGCAATTGTAGAAGTTAAAACGCGTTCAACTGATTATTTTGGTGACCCACAAGATTTTGTAAAACCCAAAAAAATAAAATTATTGGTTGGGGCTATTGATGATTATGTCAATTTTAGAAACCTAAACGTTGACGTTCGTTTTGATATTATCGGTATTATAAAAAACAAAAAAGGCATACGCATTGAGCATCTTGAAGATGCTTTTTTACATTTTTAATTTATTAAAAAAAGCTTTAACATCAGCTTCGGCGTAAGGTTTTGAAACTATTGTTTTAGCAGAATCTAAAATAATATAAGTAGGCGTAGCGTGAACATCATATTCTTTTGCAAATTTATTCAGCCAATGACCTTCACCAAAAACATGGATAAAATTCGGGTATTTTTCCATCTCTGTATGCCACGGATTAGGACCGTCTTCTAAACCAACAGCAATGACTTTAATATCTTTTTTATCCTTTAAATAGTCATATAAAATAGGGACTTCATGTAAACAATGTGAGCAAGTAGAACTCCAAAATAAAATCAAATAATACTTTGCCCCGTTTAGTTTGTAAAGGCTTTTATCAACACCTGAATCTTTCCAAAATATATTTGGAGCTTGAGCATTGACGGCAATTTTCATTTTCTCTACAATCGAATTTTTATAGGCTGAATCTTGGTCGGCCACTGGTAATTTATCAAAATAGTTAGTTAATAAAAATTCGGTGATGGCTTTATTTTCATCTGTTGAAAAACGTTTCAATAAATAATAAACTAACGATTTTTTAAGATTGGCATTATTAATTTTTTCGAACACAGCGTCAATAGAAGTCTTGTATAAATTTTCCTGCATTTTTTGGTCTTGCGACACATTTACATAAAAAATATAATCATTTACGCGGTCTATGATTAAGGTCGATTTAATTAAAATTGGATTGTTAAAATCGATACCGTCAAAAAAATGAGTTTTGATGTTGGCCAAATATTCTTCGGCTTTTTTAAAAGGTCTTTCAGCATTGTAGCGTTTGCTTGC
>JAVHOP010000120.1:28060-30154 GCA_036170135.1 Flavobacteriaceae bacterium
GTATTGGCTATAAAGGATTGTTCGCCTCCATCAATTTTATACAAAATAATCCAATCGGCTTTAGCTGGTTTTGTCATTTTTCCAGAAATGGTGTGCTGAGCTTGCAGACCAAATGAAAGCAGCACAATCATAAATGCAGCAAATTTTTTAATCATACTATTTTTTTGAATTACAAATTTGCATTTTTCAAATTAAATAAATCGTATTTTGGCGTTAAAATCTTGTTATATTTGATAAAAAATAAGCTTATGTATTTTAAAGACAAAGTCGTTTGGATTACAGGTGCCTCATCGGGAATTGGTCGGGCAATTGCTATAGGACTTTCTAAACAAGGTTCAAAATTGATTCTTTCGGGCCGTCGAGCAGATGAATTATTAGTTACTAAAAACGCGTGTGCTCAACCAGAAAACATCACGATTTTACCATTTGATTTAGCTGATTATTTTAATTTTAAAGACATTGCTAATTGGGCAATAGCGGCTTTTGGACACATTGATATTTTGGTTAACAATGGTGGCATTAGTCAACGCTGTTTAGCCGAAGCTACAGATATATCTGTAGATAAGCGCATTATGGACATCAATTATTTGGGAACGGTTGCCTTAACCAAAGCTTTATTGCCTCATTTTATCGAACGAAAATCAGGGCGATTCGTCGTGATTTCTAGTGTTACCGGTAAGATAGGAACGCCATACAGGTCGAGTTATGCTGCTTCTAAACATGCTCTTCATGGCTTTTTTGACATCCTTCGCGCTGAAGTCTATAATTACAATATCAAAGTCACATTAATATGTCCGGGCTATGTTCAAACAAATGTATCAATAAACGCCTTAACTGGAGATGGTACGCCTCTAAATAAATTGGATAAGACCATTAAAAATGGCGTTACGCCAGAATATTTAACTGCCAAAATCTTAAAGGCTATCAGCCGAGACAAACAGGAAGTTGCCATTGGGCACAAAGAGATTTATGGCATCTTAATCAAGCGCTTTTTTCCTAAATTAGCGTCTATAATTATTAGAAAAATAGACGTTACTTAATTTTATAAAATGACTTTAAAACACACTTCTATACTTTTTTTTAGCTTGCTTTGTAGCATTGCTTTTAGTCAAAACCAACATTCAAAATCATTTGGATTTTTAAGCGATAACGATGTTTACATTTCAACCACGCAAGACCAATATTACACCAATGGCTTGACCTTAGTCTATCAGTTTTTGCCAAAAACAACTTCCGAAAAGTTAGCTAAAAAGATTGTTACTGTCGAAATAGGGCAATATATGTACACACCATTTAGAGCTTATGTGCCTAATATTAACAATCAAGATCGCCCCTTTGCGGGTTATTTGTTTGCCGATTATGGCGTTACAAAATATTATAAAAACGAAAGTTCGCTTAATATTACTTACCAACTGGGAATTTTAGGACCCGATTCACAAGCTGAAAGTTTACAAAAATGGTATCACCGCACCTTTGGATTGCCAGCCATTGCCGGATGGGAATATCAAATACAAAATCAATTAGGGACAAATATAAATGTGTCTTATCTTAAAAACTTAGCCTACACCAAAGGCAAACAACTTGATTTTAATGCTTTTGCCGAAGCTAAAGTCGGCACTATTTTTAATGAATTAAGTTTTGGATTTGTGAGCAGGCTCGGCTTTAAAAGCTTAAACCCCAATTTTAATTCGGTTTTATTTAACAGCAATATAAACGCCGAAAATACGAGTAATTCACAAAAAGAATTTTACTTCTTTGTAAAACCACAGCTCACTTATCAAGCTTATAACGCTACTATTCAAGGTAGTATGTTTAATGATGACAGTCCACTAACTTTTAATCCGGAACCCTTAAAAGCGACATTGCAATTGGGTTTAAAATGGGCTACAAATCGGTTAAATTTTGGATATGCCATTTCTTATCTAACAAAAGAAGTTAATAACAATCGGGTAAGCAGCCATAAATACGGTACGATTACTTTAGCTTATCGGTTTGACTAAGTACAAATTAACTATAAGTTTGATAAACAAACCTTAAATTGTTTGAAGCAAACAGTTTAACTTCAAAACTAAAAATTGATAAGTGATTTGCTTT
>JAVHOP010000121.1:0-1665 GCA_036170135.1 Flavobacteriaceae bacterium
GCATCGCAAACATAAATCGATTGGGTGCCGTGCACTTTTCCATAAATATTACAAACCGAATTTGAAGCATCAACGCCCATTCTTGCACCGCCTTGCGGATGTGCACTCGACAATGGTGTTTGGTTTAAATTCAGATATTTTTCTGAGATTAACGCTTCAATTTCACCGACATCATTTTTTAATAGAGGCAATTTACAACTTCCGGGAATTAAAACTTTTTCACATCCAGCAGCGAAAAATAATTTTGCTGATACTTGTAAAGCGGTTATTAGAGCTTTTTTAGATTCGTAGCTAACACTATAATTTAAGATGCGTTCCCCTCTTTTATTGATAGTTATCCGATTTCTGAATTCGGCTTTGTCGTGAGCCAAAATCAGAATGGACATCATTTTTCTGTAATCCTTCATCACGTCTTGATGCAGTTCGCCATAACCTGGATTATTTTTTGCGGTAATACCAAGCGAATAAAAGGATGTTTCTAAGATAAAATTATCGGTATCCGAAAAGAAATCGGTATAAACTGTCTTAGGAAATCCCGTGTTATTTGTGATAGTTTTTGAGAGAACGCCGTTTACATTAAAGACGGGATGTAGGGTGATATAGCGCCCGATATTTTGATTCCTTAATCCTAATTTTTTAGCTGATTTCAACAAAATAACGGGCGTATTTAAAACACCGGCAGCGATAATTATTTTTTTGGCTTTAAATTGATAATGACCACTCTTAAGGCTGTTTTCGACGTTATTTCTAGAATTCACTTTTATAAAAACATTTGCCGTGTTTTCTTCGACAGAAGTAACCTCTGCATCACTAAAAAATTGTACACCACGTTTTAACAATCTTGGAATTTGGACTTCTAAAGCACCTTGTTTAGCACCCGATTGGCAACCAAAATTACAAGTCCCTAATTGCTGACAGTTTTTAGTATTGATTTTTAACCGCTTTACAGGAATGCTTAGTTTTTTTGCACCAGCTTGAAATAGTTGATTGTTCTGATTATCCCAATCGGTTGGCAATTCGTGAACCGACAAATCGGCTTCAATAGCATCTAATGATTTGGCAACATAATCATCTGTTAAAAAACCGAGTCCGAAATCATCACGCCAAGCTTTTAAAACAAGCTTTGGTGGTCTAAAAGATACACCCGTATAAACTGCGGAACCACCACCTAAAGTATTTGCGGCAGCCACGCCGATTTGTAAATTTTTTGATAAAACCGCGCCACTGTTGTAAAAAAGTGACGTTGAAGCAATCTCGTTGCCAGTAAAATTTGTTTTGGTGCGATACGATCCCGATTCTAAAATAGCGACGTTTAAATTTTTATGTTCATTAGTTAGAAAATCTGCAAAAGTTGAACCGCCAACGCCTGAACCAATAATGATCACATCAAATTCAAGTGAATTTTTCATTTGTCGGGATTGGTATTAATTTTTGAAACCACGTCTTCTAAACCGTAATATGAAATGAGCACCAACGAACGCAATCCGGTTAAACCGGCAACGATTTTACCAACTGGAAACAGAAATAATTTAGCGACAAATTGCGTTCGTTTTTGATGGGTTAGTTTGTGAAATGCCTTAAAATTATAGACAAAGCTCAATATTTCAATAACGCTAACCAACAACTTAATTTTTGAAGTACCTTGATATTCTAATTGATTTATTA
>JAVHOP010000122.1:0-1652 GCA_036170135.1 Flavobacteriaceae bacterium
TTACCCCAACGATCAAATATACTCATTTCATAATTAGTAATAAAAATACCTTTGCCCGAAAAGCCATCGTTTACACCATCATCATTGGGTGTAAAGGCATTTGGTATATAAAATAAAAATTCCGGTTCAATTACAATTGTTTGAAGCATTGTGTCCGCACAATTATATTGAGTAGATGTAATTAATGTAATGATGTAAATGCCGGTGTCCGGATAAGTATGTGACGATGGGTTAAAGGCAGAAGATGTATCTGTATCTCCAAAATTCCAGTTCCAGAAATTCCCTCCTGTGGTTAAGTTTGTAATAGAAATAACCGGGTCTGTAATGGTGGTTGTTTGCGGCTGAACCGTAAAGTACGCATTCGGATTTGGATATACCGTGATATAATTGTTTTTTGTCAGGGTGCTTACACAGCCGCTATCCGATGTTACTGTTAATGTTATGTTGAACGTGTTTGGTAAATAAACTGAATCATTTCTGTAACAATGAACAGGGTTCAGCAAAATGCCTGATGCGCTGCCATCACCAAAATTCCATGACCTGCTGACATTAAACCCACTTGCAATTGTAGATAAATTTTGAAAATTAACACACCACAATTCACAGCCTGTGGTATCAATAGTTGTAAATGCTACTACCGGATTTGGATTAATAATACTTATTTTACTGATGGAATCTATACAGCCAAAATTACTTATTACCATTAACTGAACTGTATCAGAACCAGCTGCTGCATATAAGTGTGAAGTATTTTGATTATTAAAAACCGGACTGCCATCACCATAATTCCATGCCCAGGATTGAATTGTATCTGTTGTTGGGATAGTAGATAAATCACTAAACTGTGTAATGCCTCCATCACAAACATTTGTCGAACCGAATTGTGCATCCGGTACCGGATGTACTATCACTGTTTTTATCATTGTATCCTTACAGCCATTGTTGGTGGTTACAATCAAAGAAACTATATAGGGTCCGGCGTTTGCAAAAATATGGGTCGGATTAGTGTTTGCATTTGGTGTTGTACCATCGCCAAAATTCCAGGTTCTGCTTGTAATACTGCCACTTGGTACTGTTGACAAATCAGTGAATGTTGTGGTCTGATATAAACATACGTTGCTAAAATTAAAATCAGCAACCGGCATTGGAAATACTGTAATGGAATCTTTCAAGGTATCTGAACAACCAAGATTGGTGGAATAGGTAATTAAGGTAACCTGATAGCTCCCTGGAGCAGCGTACAATACCCCTAACCCCGCTAAAGGCGGGGTCAGGGTTTGCAAAGGAGAGCCATTACCAAAATCCCATGACCAGCTTGCTATGCTACCCATAACAGGATTAAGAGATGTATTGGTAAATAGTGCGGAATCAACTAAACAGGTATTGTTTACTGTGAATGCTGATATTGGCCTGTCAAATGTATTTACCGGAATACTGATAGCATTGGTACATCCATCAATTGTTGTTGTTACCAATGTAACTGTATAGGTTCCCGCAACGGAATAATAATGTGCTTGATTTTGCAAATTGCTGGTCGGGCTGCCATCGCCAAAACTCCATAAATAGGTGGATATTGACGTTGAGTTATCAACAATAGATGTATCGGTAAAATGCATGGTATCTCCATAGCAAACATTATTAAAAGTAAAACC
>JAVHOP010000123.1:0-29402 GCA_036170135.1 Flavobacteriaceae bacterium
ATTCCGTTAATTATTATTGGGGTCTATTTTGTAGTAGCATCATCTAAAAAATCAATCTAAATTTTCTTAAATAAAGAAGAATTAAATTTCATAAAATTAAAAAGCTGTCTATTAAATTATAGGCAGCTTTTTAATTTTTAATTGATAGGCGAGATTTTTAAGCAATTTCCTATTAAAGCATTTTTCTTTTTCTTTACTTTGTACTTATAAAATTTAACAAAAATGATAGCAGAAAAAAGTTCTTTAGCACAACAAAATATCGATTTAGAAAATAAGTATGGAGCCCATAATTACCACCCGCTTCCAGTGGTTTTACAACGAGGGGAAGGGGTGTATGTTTGGGATGTAGATGGTAAACGCTATTACGATTTTCTATCGGCTTACTCTGCTGTAAACCAAGGTCATTGCCACCCTAAAATAACCGAAGCACTCATATCACAAGCGCAAACTTTAGCCTTAACATCAAGAGCTTTTTATAATGACTGTTTGGGAAAATACGAAAAATACGTTACCAATTATTTTGGTTTTGACAAGGTTTTACCGATGAATACTGGTGCCGAAGCCGTAGAAACTGCTATCAAGTTGTGCCGCAAATTTGCTTATGAAAAACGTGGAATTAAAGAAAATGAAGCAAATATAATTGTATGTGAGGGTAATTTTCATGGCAGAACAACAACGATAGTTTCTTTCTCAAATGACCCCGAAGCGCGCCAAAATTTTGGTCCTTATACACCTGGATTTGTAAAAATACCTTATAACAATCTAACTGCCTTAGAAAATGCTTTAAAGCAAACACCTAATGTAGCCGGATTTTTGGTGGAGCCCATTCAAGGAGAAGCTGGCGTTTTTGTGCCAGACGATGGATATTTATCAAAAGCGAAAGTGTTATGCGAAAAGTACAAAGCTCTTTTTATTGCCGATGAGGTCCAAACAGGAATCGCTAGAACTGGAAAACTTTTAGCGGTCGACCATGAAAACGTCAAACCTGACATTTTAATTTTAGGGAAAGCCTTATCTGGAGGAACATATCCCGTATCGGCTGTTTTAGCTGATGATGATATTATGTTGGTTATTAAACCGGGGCAACATGGCTCAACATTTGGAGGGAATCCCATCGCAGCAAAAGTAGCAATTGCAGCCTTAAAAGTGATTAAAGATGAAAAATTAGCCGAAAATGCTGAGGTATTAGGTCAATTATTTAGAAAAGAACTAAATGAATTTATCAAAACCAATCCACTTATAAAGTTAGTCCGCGGCAAAGGTTTGCTAAACGCCATCGTTATTAACGATGTAGAAACTAGTGAAACTGCTTGGAATATATGTTTAAAACTTCAAGAAAATGGACTTTTAGCAAAGCCTACTCACGGCAATATAATTAGATTTGCACCACCGTTGGTGATGACTGAAGTACAACTTTTAGACTGTATTTCTATCATCAAGAGAACCATTTCTGATTTTCAAAGATAGAAATTTTCTCATTTTTAAAGCCTGATAGATAAACTTATATTTATATAAAAACCTAAAAGCTTAAAAAAAATACTTTTAAAAGCCGTCCGAAATATGAGTTAATTTGGACTTATCAAGAAGTTTTATTTGCTTGGAGTGCAATAATATAAGTTTATCTCTTTTAAATTCTGATAAAAGCCTGATAGCCGATTCGGTTGCAGTGCCAATGGCGTTAGCAATCTCTTCACGTGTAAGTTTTACGGCTATAAATCCTTTTTCGTCAACGCCAAACATCCGTTCAAAATACAATAGAAACTCTGCCAAGCGTTCTCTTACATTTTTCTGGGCCATCGTGGCAACAGTCAAATTTGCTTTGTCTAAACTCTGGCAAAGCGAACGCGTTAATTCTAGAGAAAATTCTTTGTTTCTAGCAAATAAATCTAAGAGTTCTTGTTTCGGAATAAAACAAACATCCATATCTTCAAGTGCTGTAACGGTTAGCTTTGCATTAGTTCCACTTAATATCGATTTATGTCCAACAATTTCACCTTCTTTAATAAATCTTACAATTTGATCTTTTCCATTTGGTGTTAACTTAGAAACTTTACACTCACCACTTTGTAAGCAATAAATACCATTTAAAGCGGTTCCTTCTACAAAAATAGGTTGACCGCGTTTAAAATGCATGATGGTTCTTTTATTATCTAATGAAACTAATTCATCCTTGTTAAGTGAATTAAATGAATTAAGTTCTCTTACCATGCAATGTTCACATTTCACCATAATTATGTTTTTAATTTTCTATCGTTAGTAGATTGCAAATATAAGTAAAAATAGCCTTTTTTATATGTGATATTTATTACATAAAAATGTTAATCTTTGTACCGATTTTAATAGATTATGGCTCAAGAATTTTGTTATCATTGCGGTGCCGATTGCCATTCATCAAAACTGATTTTTGATGAAAAAAATTTTTGTTGTAACGGCTGTAAAACAGTTTACGAAATATTAAATCAAAATGAACTGCAATGTTATTACGATTTAACTAAAAACCCAGGTAGCATTCCGAAAGAAATTAAAGAAAAATTCAACTATTTAGACAATCCAGATATTGTTTCTAAATTAGTTGAGTTTGATGATGGCGAAACCGTGGTTGCTCAATTTAATATTCCGAGTATTCATTGTAGCAGCTGTATTTGGGTTTTAGAGAATCTCAATAAATTAAATAAAGGCATCAAATCATCACAAGTTAATTTTCCTGAAAAGACGGTTAGGCTGACATTTAATGTAACTCAAATAAATTTTAAAGCGGTTGTAGAATTGATGACTTCTATTGGTTATGAACCCTATATCAGTCTTGAAGATGCCTCATCTGCCAAAAAAAAAATTGATAGAAAATTAATTTATCAAGTGGCGGTTGCGGGTTTTGCTTTTGGAAATATTATGTTGATGTCGTTGCCAGAATACTTTCAAATGGATGAATTTTGGCTCAATCAATACAAATCATTTTTTAGAGGCATTATGTTTGTATTTGCGATTCCTGTGGTTGCTTTTTCGGCAAAAGATTACTTTATTTCTGCCTTTAAAGGTTTGAAACATAAAATATTGAATATTGATGTTCCTATTTCATTAGGAATTGGTATATTATTTATTCGCAGTACTTACGACATTATTTTTAATTTAGGTCAAGGTTATTTTGACAGCTTGGCAGGATTGGTATTTTTCTTGCTTTTGGGAAAGGTTTACCAACAAAAAACTTATAATTTTTTATCGTTTGAACGTGATTATAAGTCCTATTTTCCTATTGCTGTAACCCTAATCGATAAAGATAAAAACGAACATTATATTCCGGTTAACGATGTCAAAAAAGGCGACCGATTGTTAATTAGGCATCAAGAACTCATTCCTGTAGATGGGATTATTATAAACGGCAATGCCCTAATAGACTATAGTTTTGTAACGGGCGAGTCTTTCCCGATTTCAAAACAATCTGGCGATAAAGTATTTGCGGGAGGCAAACAAATGGGCGGAAGTATTGAGATAGAAGTTATTGAAAAGATGTCGCAAAGTTATTTGACTCAGCTTTGGGGCAATGCTATTTTTAATAAAAAATTGACTAACAATATCAAATCTTTAACCGATACAATTAGCAAAAATTTCACAATTGTCATTTTAGCAATAGCCATTTTTGGGGCTATTTATTGGTTTAGAATTGACCAAAATGTTGCTTTTAATGTTTTTACTTCTGTGCTGATTATTGCTTGTCCTTGTGCGTTGGCATTGGCAGCGCCTTTTGCTTTAGGCAATATGTTGCGCCTTTTTGGAAAAGATAAATTTTATTTAAAGCGAGCTGATGTTATAGAAAGCCTTGCAAAAATTGACGTCATTGTTTTTGATAAAACGGGAACTTTAACCTCAAGTCAATCTCAAATTATTTATAGTGGAGAACACTTAACGGAATTTGATTTAATAGGAATTAAAAGTCTATTAAGACAATCAAATCATCTGATGAGTAGAAAACTTTACGAAGATTTAAATTACCCAATATCTAATAAAGTAGCTAATTTTGAAGAATTTATAGGAAAGGGAATTTTAGGAACAATTAATGATATTTCATTTTATTTAGGTTCGGCTAATTTTGTAGGTGTCAATGAGAAAGATGATATTTTACAAACCAAAATATGGATTAAAATTAATGATGAAATTAAGGGGAAATTTATTTTTGAGAATACTTATAGAGCAAATTTAGCAAGCGTTTTTAAGCAGTTAGAAAGTACTTTTGAATTGATTATTTTATCTGGTGATAACGAAGGTGAAAAAGAAAAACTAAGCCGGCTTTTGCCTGTGAGTGTACAATATTATTTTAATCAAAAACCACAACAAAAGCTCGACTTTATTAAAGACTTACAATCAAAAAATAAATACGTTTTAATGATTGGAGACGGTTTAAATGATGCTGGTGCTCTAGCGCAAAGTGATGTTGGAATTGCAATTTCTGAAGATATTAATATTTTTTCTCCGGCTTGTGATGGCATCTTAAATGCAGAAAAATTTGAATTGATTCCTCGCTATTTAAAGTGCTCAAAGCAAACCTTGAAGCTCATAAAAATAAGTTTTATAATTTCTTTTGTATATAATTTTTTAGGAATTTATTTAGCTGTTCAAGGTTTATTATCGCCAATTATTGCAGCTATTTTTATGCCGTTAAGTTCAATTTCTGTAGTGCTTTTTGTAACTTTTGGCTCTAATATTATTTTTAAGAAAAACTGATATTTATCAGTAAATTAATTTCATGAATAATATACATTTGACACAACTATTAACAAAAAATTAAATTTTCCAGCTATGGATGTTGTTTACATCATGATTGTAGTGAGTCTTATTATTGCATTATTGTTTTTCTTTTTGTTTATAAACACTGTTAAATCAGGGCAATATGACGATATGTACACGCCATCAGTTAGGATGCTGTTTGAAGATGAAATTGTAAATGATAAGGTAAAAGAAAAATCAGAAATAACTAAATAATGTTCCATCTACTAATCTATTTAAATCAATATGGAAAAAGAGCAATTCTACTATGATAACAAAATTGTAAAACTATTCCTTTATGCAACAGTTCTTTGGGGTGTTGTTGGAATGCTAGTAGGCTTAATGGTAGCCTTTCTATTTATTTTCCCAAATTATCTTGAAGGAATTTCTTGGCTTAGCTTTGGCAGATTAAGACCTTTGCATACCAATGCCGTTATTTTTGCCTTTGTAGGAAATGGCGTGTTTCTAGGAATCTATTATTCTATGCAACGCTTGTTAAAAGCAAGAATGTTTAGCGACACTTTGAGTAAAATTCACTTTTGGGGATGGCAACTTATCATTGTAGCCGCGGCAATTACATTGCCTCTAGGTCTAACATCATCAAAAGAATATGCCGAATTAGAATGGCCAATTGACATTGCCATTACCTTAATTTGGGTGGTGATGGGCATCAATATGATTGGCACGATTTTAAAGCGCCGTCAACGCCATATTTATGTCGCAATTTGGTTTTATATTGCCACTTTAGTTACCGTTGCCGTTTTACATATTTTCAACAATTTAGAGATGCCGGTTACGGCTTTTAAAAGTTACTCTATTTATGCAGGTGTTCAAGATGCTATGGTTCAATGGTGGTACGGACATAATGCAGTGGCATTCTTTTTAACAACACCGGTTTTAGGTTTGATGTATTATTTTGTTCCTAAAGTATCTAATCGCCCCATTTATTCTTATCGATTGTCAATTATTCATTTTTGGTCATTGATATTTATTTATATTTGGGCTGGTCCGCATCATTTATTATATACTGCTCTGCCAGAATGGGCACAAAATTTAGGAACTGTATTTTCTGTAATGCTTATTTTCCCATCTTGGGGTGGTATGATTAACGGACTCTTAACGCTACGCGGTGCTTGGGATAAGGTAAGAGAAAATCCGATTTTAAAATTCTTTGTGGTTGCCATAACTGGATATGGAATGAGCACTTTTGAAGGACCAATGCTCTCATTTAAAAGCGTCAATGCCATCGCTCATTATACCGATTGGATTGTAGGTCACGTTCATATTGGCACACTTGCTTGGAATGGTTTTATGATTTCGGGGATGCTGTATTGGCTAGTTCAAAAGCTTTGGAAAACCGAATTATATTCTAAAAAATTAGCCAATAGCCATTTTTTAATTGCTACTATTGGTATCTTATTATACGCCATACCACTTTATGTTGCTGGTTTTACACAAGCTACAATGTGGAAAGAATTTAATCCGGATGGCACCTTGGTTTATGGAAACTTTTTAGAAACCGTAACCAAAATTATGCCTATGTATATGATGCGTGCTGCAGGTGGAACGCTGTATTTAATAGGTTTCCTTATGTTAGCTTACAACATCATAAAAACAATAAAAATTGGACAGTTTGTTGGAGATGAGCTAGCCGAAGTGGCTCCGCTTACCCCAATTAGTTCTAGCAGATTAGCTGGTGAAGGATTTCATTCTTGGCTAGAAAGAAGAACGGTTTTATTTACTATTTTAGCAACAGTTGCTATATTAATTGGAGGTGCAGTAGAAATTGTGCCTTTAATTGTTGTCCCTTCAAATATTCCAACCATAACAAGTGTTAAACCTTATTCTCCGTTAGAATTAGAGGGTAGAGACCTTTATATTAGAGAGGGGTGCAACAATTGCCACTCTCAAATGATTCGCCCTTTTAGATCAGAAGTGGCGCGTTATGGCGAATACTCAAAAGCTGGTGAATTTGTTTATGACCATCCGTTTTTATGGGGTTCAAAACGCACTGGGCCAGATTTACATCGCGAAGGACAAAAATATAATGATAACTGGCATTTTAACCATTTGCTAGATCCGAGATCAACTTCGCCTGGCTCTATTATGCCAAGCTATTCTTGGCTAATATTAAATGATTTAGACGTGTCTTCTACCGCAGATAAAATGAATGCCATGGTAAAATTGGGCGTGCCTTATACCCAATTTGAAGTAGATAAAGCATTGTATTTATTAAGAAATCAAGCTTCTGAAATTATGGTTAATTTGAATCAAGACCCAGAGTTTAAAAAAGCTTATGGAGATAGCAATATTCAAGACAAAGAAATAGTTGCCTTAATTGCCTATTTACAAAGACTAGGAACTGATATTAAAGCTGATAAAACGGCATTAAAATAATATTATGATAAGTTTTGCAAAACATTATTTTGAAGGCATTAAAGGGATTGAAATTTATCCCATTATCTCTTTACTCTTATTTTTTACGGTATTTGTAAC
This sequence comes from Flavobacteriaceae bacterium, assembly GCA_036170135.1. GTDB lineage: Bacteria > Bacteroidota > Bacteroidia > Flavobacteriales > Flavobacteriaceae > CG1-02-35-72. The sequence goes on from JAVHOP010000123.1 coordinate 7,255, forward strand.
CATGGTTTTAATCGTAATTAAAATGCCAAAAAAGAGCATCGAATTACATAGCGAAATTCCTTTAGATTCAGAAAATTAGAAAAATATGACGACAAATAAAAAACAATCATTTTTTAAACGAATGATAAAATCGTTAACCAAAGCAAACGAAATTGATAATGAAGCCGAAATATTAACAGACCACGATTATGACGGCATCAGAGAATTAGATAATGTATTGCCTCCTTGGTGGATTTATGGTTTTTATATAACCATTGCCATAGGTATTTTTTACACCACTAAAGTAGTCTATTTTGGCGCGTATAAACAAGCAGACGAATACAATACAGAAATATCTGAAAGTGAAACGCAAATAGAAATATATAAAAAAGAACATCCTGAGTTGTTTAAAACGAATGTGGTTTTATTTACGGATGCTACTAATTTAGCAGCCGGTAAAAAAATATTCGAAACAATTTGCTTAGCCTGTCACATGATTGATGGCGGCGGCGGAATTGGACCAAATCTTACCGATGACCATTGGATTTTAGGCGGTGGCATTGAAACAATATATCATACAATATCCGAAGGAGGAAGGCCCGGAAAAGGCATGATTGCTTGGAAAGCAAGTTTAAAACCTGAAGAAAGGCAGCAAGTTGCGAGTTATGTCATTTCTTTACAAGGAACTACCCCAGCCAATCCTAAAGCACCTCAAGGAGATATTATATGGACAAAACAGTAGTGTTTTCTCGTTATGAGAATTCATTAATGTGTTTTTGATTTTTTTAGTTAGTAGTAGAGGCTATCGAGGTTCTGTTATAAATGTTGCATTAATTGCCGTAAAGGTATTGTACATTTGTAATCCCAATTTTTGATAGCCTTTTTTTAAAACGATGAGAGAATTTAATAACGAAAAATTTAGAGATTCTATTGGTACCATTACCAAAGATGGAAATCGCAACTTTTTACATCCCAAGAAACCCAGCGGAAAATTTTATAAGTACCGCAGCATTTTAAGCTATTTCTTATTGATAACTTTGTTTATTTCACCTTTTTTAAAGATAAATGGCAATCAATTCCTGCTATTTAATGTTTTAAAAGGAAGATACAATATTTTTGGTCAACCTTTTTGGCCACAAGACTTCTATCTTTTAGTGATTTCTATGTTAGTAAGTATTGTTTTAGTAATCTTATTTACAGTAATTTTTGGTCGAATATTTTGCGGTTGGATTTGCCCGCAAACTATTTTTATGGAAATGGTTTTTCGCAAGATTGAATATCTTATTGAAGGAAATCGCAGCAAACAAATTACACTCGAAAAACAAGCGTGGAATACAGAAAAAATAATTAAAAAAGGCTCTAAACTACTTATTTTTTATATCATTTCCTTTGCAATTGCTAACGTATTTTTAGCGTATTTTATAGGTAGTGATGAGTTGCTTGAATATATTTATGAAGGTCCTTTTAATCACCTTGAAACCATTATCAAACTTCTAATCTTTACAACAGTATTCTTCTTTGTTTTTACTTGGTTTAGGGAACAGGTTTGTATTATTGCCTGCCCTTACGGCAGACTACAAGGCGTATTATTAGATGATAATTCGGTTGTTGTTGCTTATAATTACAAACGCGGCGAGTCAGAAAATGGACGTTCAAAATATAGAAAAGATGAACTTAGAGCTGATAAAGGTTATGGCGATTGTATTGATTGTAAACAATGTGTTCAAGTTTGTCCAACCGGAATTGATATTAGAAATGGCACACAGTTAGAGTGCATAAACTGTACAGCTTGTATTGATGCCTGCGATGCTATGATGGAAAATGTTGGTTTTAATAAAGGATTAATTAGTTATGCCTCCGAAAATAATATTGCTAAAGGCGAAAAATTTGTCTTCAATACGAGAATAAAAATTTATGTAACTTTATTTTTCTTAATGTTTGCAGGGCTTGTAACATTATTGTTTTTGAGAAGTGATATTGAAGCAACTATTTTAAAAATACCTGGTCAGATGTACACAACTACCGAAACCAGTGTTACAAATGTATATACGTTTACCTTGGTTAATAAAACAGTAAATAATTATAACAATTTAAACATTAGATTGCTTTCGGTTAACGGCAAAATTAAGGTAGTAGGTAATTTAGTAAGCCTTGAAAAAGAAAGCCTAAAAGAGGGAACTATTTTTATTACTATTGATAAAGCAAATCTTAAAACAAATAAAGAAATATTGAAAATAGGAATTTTTCAAGGTGATGATTTAATCGAAACATCCCACACTAATTTTCCTTCACCATTAAAATTAAAATAGGTATTTTTATCAAAAATAAAGTCGATGAAAATAAAAATCAATTGGGGCACTGGTATTGTTATTGCAATGGCTTTGTTTGTAATTTTTATTTTGCAATTTGTTTTTCGTGCTACATTTTATGAAAAGTATGATTTCCATTTGGTTGCCGATGATTATTATAAAGAAGAACTCAATTATCAAAAAGAAATAGACAAAGAAAAAAAAGCCAATAGCTTAAAACAAAATATCAAACTGGTTAAAACTGGTAATGGATTGGAAATTGTTTTTCCTAGTGAATTTGAGTATGCAAAATTAAAGGGCACCATAAAACTTTTGAGACCTTCAAATTATAAATTAGACTTTAAAAGTGACCTTAAATTGACCTCAAATACTTTTTTTATAGACAATAAATATTTGCTTGCGGGAATCTATAAAATTACCGTAGACTGGTCTTATAATGCCGATAGGTATCTCTTTAAATCGACATTTGTTTATTAACCATGTTTTTAACTGCTTTTTTTTTCGGGCTACTAGGAAGTTTTCATTGTTTGGGAATGTGTGGACCAATTGCCTTTGTGTTACCACTTAACAGACAAAATAGGTGGATTGCTTTTGTGCAAGCAAGTCTATATCATTTGGGGCGACTCATTAGCTATGCTACTATTGGACTTTTTTTTGGATTTCTTGGCGAAGGATTTTATTTAGCTGGTTTTCAACAATATTTATCCATATTTATAGGGTTTTTAATGATTTTAATTACTATTTTACCTGTTACAATTTTCAATAAATATAAAATTTCGACACCCTTCTACTTGTTAATTTCAAAAGTAAAAGTTGGTATGGGCTTATATCTAAAAAAATCATCATTTAAAGCTTTTTTATCGATGGGTTTGTTAAATGGTTTTTTACCATGTGGATTGGTATATATGGCTTTACTTGGAGCTATCTCTTCGGGTTCAAGTTTAGGAGGTGTTGTTTATATGCTTTTGTTTGGATTTGGAACCGTACCGATGATGACGGGCGCTTTAATTTTTGGAAATTTCATAAAATTGTCAATTCGGAATAAAATTCAAAAGGCAATTCCTATATTTGTGATAATAATAGGTCTATTATTTATTTTAAGAGGCTTGGGTTTGGGCATTCCATACCTATCGCCAGCCACCGAAAAATTAAATATCCTATCTAAACAAAAAATGAATTACAAGGCTTGTTTTTTATTTGATACATATTGTAATGAAAGAAAAAAAAGAGAAATTATTGGGGCAAGAGTTGATGAGTCTGAAATCAGTTGATGATTTAAGAAAATTGCTTTCCAAAAAAAAGATTGATACAACCGCAGTCAATCGAATACTAGCATACGAATCTGATTTAAAACTACTACAAATAGAACTCGTTAAGTTGCAACAGTGGGTTTTAAACAATCAAAAAAAGGTAATTGTAATCTTCGAAGGACGAGATGCAGCTGGAAAAGGAGGTATTATTCGGCGTTTTACCGAACATTTAAATCCGCGTTCAGTACGTCAAGTTGCCCTTAATAAACCAACCGAAATTGAACGCGGACAATGGTATTTTAGACGTTATGTAAAGCATCTGCCCAATCGTGGAGAAATTGTTTTTTTTGATAGAAGTTGGTTTAATAGGGCAGTAGTAGAACCCGTTATGGGATTTTGCAACGACGAGCAGTACAGCCAATTTATGCATAAAGTTCCTGAATTTGAACACATGCTTTACGAAGATGGGGTTACCATTATTAAATTTTGGTTGTCTATCACCAAAGATGAGCAATTAAAGCGATTTAATTCAAGAAATGAAAATCCATTAAAACGTTGGAAATTTAGTCCTGTAGATCAAAAAGGTCAAGAATTATGGGATAAATATACCTATTACAAAGAGCAAATGTTTAGCAAAACACACGCCTCTTATAGTCCTTGGATAATTGTAAAAACCAATGATAAAATGGCTGCGCGTTTAGAATCTATTAGATATGTGCTTTCACAATTCAATTACGATGATAAAAAGGAAACAAACATGGATTTAATACCCGACCCAAATATTATTATTAGGTATTTTAGATCGTCAAGATTTAGTAAAGATTAAACTTATGGAAAGTAAATATTCTCAATCAGATATAGATAAATTGAATTCAAATAATGGCATTTTGTCTTTATTTAATACGATTCCTTTTAATGTGGATAAGGCTTTACGATATATAAATTATAAAAAGGAAATCAAAAAATTGCAAGTTGAATTGATAAGAATGCAAACTTGGGCTATTGAAAATAACAGGCGCATTATTATCATTTTTGAAGGCCGTGATGCTGCCGGAAAAGGAGGTGCTATTAGGCGTATTACCGAACGCTTAAATCCAAGACATTATTTTGAAGTTGCCTTGCCAGAACCTTCTTTAGAAGAACGAGGTCAATGGTATTTTCAACGGTATTTAACCGAATTTCCTAAAGCAGGCGAAATTGTGCTCTTTGATAGAAGTTGGTATAATAGGGCTGTTGTCGAGCCTGTTAATGGTTTTTGTACCGATGAACAATATCAAATATTTATGAATCAAGTGAATGAATTTGAACGAATGATTATAGAATCAGGTATTCAAATTGTCAAGATTTACATGTCTATTTCTAAAGAAGAACAAGCTAAACGTTTTGAAGATATTAAAACAAGTCCATTAAAACAATGGAAAATAACGCCTGTTGATGAAAAGGCACAAGAACTATGGGATAAATACACCTTTTATAAACGTGAAATGTTTTTAAAAACGAGTACCAAATTAGTGCCTTGGAAGGTGATTAAAGCTAACAGAAAAACAGATGCGCGTGTCAATGCTATAAAACATATTCTAAGTGTTATACCATACGATAAAAACTTAAAAATCTAATAAGGTGCTAACCAAATAAAAGGTTTAAAGTGAAGATTTCTTAAAATCCAAAACAATATTACAAAAGCTATAATATAATAAGGTGATTTTTTGTGGTTTAATAAGTTAATCCAGGTCTTGCCAAAAAAGGTATTTGCTAAAGTTACAATAGTGTTATATACCAAAAACAAAAGCAACAACATGAGCATGGCGTTTTGCCTTAGAAATCCGATGAAATTTAAATGTAATAACTCGTGTATGGCACGCTGGCTACCACAACCAGGACAATAAATTCCTGTGCTTGTGTAAAGTGGGCATTTTGGTAGAAAACTAACCTTGTTTGGGTCTATATAAAAATAAAAAAGTATTAAAACAACAGTAACTATTAAAAGTATTATTTTAGTTCTCTTTTTCAAATTTCTAATTGTCAAATTTAATTTTAAGAGCTTCTAAACTATTGTGAGAGCCTACCATTGTTACTATATCGCCCAGTCGCAATTGCGTATAACCATGCGAAATGATAAATTGGTCGTGGCGTTTTAATGAGATTACAATGATATCCGAAGGCAAACGCAAATCGCGTAAACGCAATCCGGCTATATCTTTATTTTTTATCTCAATATCGAGAGAATCTTGGCCTTTATCAATACCTAATAGCAAGTTTGTCGCATGAGGCGAGCGTACAAAATGGTCTAATAAACTTACTATGGCAGTAGAAGGGTCTATAATTTTAGCTCCTAATGCATTAAATTTATCAAAATTCTCACGATTATTTAAACGCACTACAATTTCTTTGGTTCCAAATTGCTCAAAGATAAGTGTAGCCAATTCAAAATTGCGCTTGTCGTCTAACATTAAAATAGCAGTTTCGGTTTTGGCTAAATTTAAAACGTTAAGGTCTGGTTTTGATAAACTTTTTACAACAATAATATCTAAATCAGCGTATTTATTCACCATATCAACTATTGAAGTTACCATTTTCACCTTCCAATTATTTTTTATTAATTGATGTGCCAAAGCGATTGATTGGTTTTCAATTCCAAAAATAACGGCCGAAGCATTTTCTAGGTTAAATTTTTTAGCACCTAAATGAGTTTCGTTCACATATTTTAAGGCAAACTTAAATAAGATATCGCCAAATAATTGTCCGATAATTATCATAGCAATAATAATGGTTTCAAATTGTTGCCCCAAGTCAGAAAATTCTTCAGAAATAATAGTAGCCAAACCAAGTGCTACTCCTGCCTGAGTAATGTATGGCATCCAGGCAATAAATGTATATTTTTTGTCGTCTTTTGCAGCAATCACACCAACAGCACCACCTATCATCATCGTAAATAAGCGTAAAATAAATAAACTCAATGCAACTCCAAAAACACTAAATAAGATGTTGATATCGAGTGAAGCTCCGGTTAGTGTAAAAAATATAATATAAATAGTCGGTCCAATTTTATGTAATAGCTCCGAAAACTCAACGCGATGTTTGCTGTAATTAGTCAATACAAACCCAGCGATAATGGCTATTAATAATGGTTCTAAAACTACCTGATGCTTAAACCAAACAACTGAATTGGCTTTTATAAAATTTGTGAATAGATAAATACTCAGTCCAATAGCCAAAATCAAAACCGATTTTGTTTTTGGCTTTGATTTAAGTGCGAAAGGGATTTGCAAAATCCTACCAAAGATAACTCCAAAACCAATTGTAATCAAAAGTTCTAGCGCTAGGATTACTAAGAATAAAATGCCAATAGCGTCACCTTTTATCAAGGTTTTAGCTAACGATAAACAAATGGCAAATAAAATAATAACGATGACATCTTTAACTACGGTAACGCCCATAACCGTTTTAGTAAATGGACCATTGGCACGCATCTCATTAATTACGGCAATTGCAGATGATGGTGAACGTGCCACAAATATTGTTGCAAATAAGATAGAAAAACCTATTTTGCTAGCTACTGTAAGTGAAGCCATAAATGGTATATAATTGGCAGCATAAAAAATAAATACACTGCTAATAATAAAAGTGAAAGCCAACTGGCAGATAACCATCCATTTGATGCTTTTTATTCTACTTCGCAAATCATCTAAATACAACTCAGAACCTGCCGAAAATGCAATAATTGCCAAAGATAAATCGCTTAAAAAGCTCAGATTGTGCAGGGTTTCTAACTTTAAAAAGTTGAGCATCGAAGTACCAGCAATAATTCCTGTAAAGAGCATTCCCGTTACGAGAGGAAATTTTATTTTCTGGAAAACTTTGGCAATATGAAATGAGGCGATAGCTACAATCAAAAATCCGATAAGCAATTTAAATAGGTTATAGTAGTCCAATAGATTATGATTTTTATTTGTTAAATATAGGAAAAGAAATTTAAACCTTTAAAAATCTAGTTTAAAGGTTTTTTTAAGAATTTCAATACTCGGATTACTTTTTTTAAGCGCTTGGTATCTTTCTTGTGGCGTATAAATATATTCTTTTGAAGCCTCTTCGTTTACAATGATTTCAAAATCAATTTTATAATTATTTAAGGCTTGACGGATTTTTGTTAACAAATCAAATTTACCTTTTTGAAAAGAATTAGCCATCACAGCATTTGGTAAAACTAATGTGATAGTATTTCCTACGATTTGTGGAATATTTGTCTTTAAAACAGAAACAAAAATCTTTTGATTGCTGGCATCTAAAAATAAAATTACCTCATTCCAAACCTTAAAAAATTGATCTTCTGTAAAATGATCTTCTGGCAATGTATCTAAGGGCTCATCCTGATTTTGATTGGCAATAATAGCAGCCTTTTCTTGAATGCTTTTTAGTGATAAGGCTGAGGTGAGCCTGATAGTTTTATTGTTTAATTTTGGCTGCTCATCAATAATTTTAGGCAAGTCTTCGTTTGTTGTTTTAGCAACTTTTAAAGGCTTTATTTCTTCTTTATTTTCTATGGAATTTACTGGATATTCCTGTGATGGTTCCGCTGTTATTATTGAGGTTTCCTTGTCAACTTTGTCAGAGAAATCATTATAAAAGGACGCTGGTATTAAGAATGATTTAGAATTTTTTTTTTCGTCCAGATTACCTAGATTAAAATTTAATGAAGCCAATTTCATCAGCGTGAGCTCCACCAATAATCGCTGATTTTTACTAGATTTAAAGTTTAAATCGCAGGTGTTTGCCAAATCAATTGCTTGTAATAAAAAGTCAACTTCACAACTTTTTGCCTGTTCTAAATAACGTTCTTTTGCACGAGAGCCAACTTCTAATAATTCGACAGTTGCGCTATCTTTTGCGACCAATAAATCTCTAAAATGAGAGGCTAATCCAACAATAAAATGGAGTCCTTCAAAGCCTTTGCTCAAAACGTCGTTATAAGCTATTAAGAGTTGCGGAATTTGGTGTTTTATTATCAAATTGGTCATATTAAAATAGACTTCATAATCTAAAACATTCAAATTTTCAACAACGTCTAATCGTGTTAATTTTTCTCCAGAAAAGCTTAAAACTCTATCAAAAATTGATAGGGCATCTCTCAAAGCGCCATCTGCTTTTTGGGCGATGATATGTAACGCATCGTCTTCGACCTCAACTTTTTCTTCAATGGCAATTTTATGCAGGTAATTTTTGATATCTGTTACGCCTATACGTTTAAAATCAAAAATCTGACAGCGCGATAAAATGGTTGGGATAATCTTGTGTTTTTCGGTTGTTGCCAAAATAAAAATGGCATGGGCTGGAGGTTCTTCAAGTGTTTTTAAAAAGGCATTAAATGCCGCTTGACTCAACATGTGAACTTCATCAATAATGTACACTTTATAATGCCCGGTTTGTGGCGGAATGCGCACTTGGTCAGTCAAACTGCGAATATCGTCAACTGAGTTATTTGAAGCGGCATCGAGTTCAAAAATATTAAAAGCAAAATCCTCATCTGGGTTTACTTTTTTCAAACTTTCTTGATTGATGCGTTTGGCTAATATTCTGGCACAAGTTGTTTTACCAACACCACGAGGACCTGTAAATAGCAGTGCTTGCGCTAGATGATTATTTTTTATAGCATTTTCAAGAGTTTTGGTAATGGCTTGTTGCCCAACCACATCTTCAAAAAATTGTGGTCTATATTTCCTTGCCGATACGATAAATTGCTCCATAAAGTAAACTCAAATTGGTTGACAAAGTTACATTTTTACTCGTAAATTTTGTTATATAAGTCGGAATATCTCTTAATGATTATATCGCGTTTTGGTTTCATAGTTGGCGTTAACAATCCATTATCGACACTCCAAACGTCGGGTGTTAATTCAAAGCGCTTAACTTTTTCCCATTTGCCAAAATGTTCATTTCCTTTATCTATTTCTTCTTGAACGCGATCAATCACTTTTTGATTTGAAATTAATTCTGATACGGATTTAAATTGAATATTTAAATGGCGATTTGCCCATTCTTTTACAAACTCAAAATTTAGCTGAATTAATGCTGCGGGCATCTTCTGATTTTCGCCGATAATCAAAATTTGCTCTATAAAAAGCGATTGTTTCATCTCGTTTTCTAATAGAGCTGGAGAGATATATTTTCCGCCAGAGGTTTTAAAAATTTCTTTTTTACGACCGGTAATTTTCAAGAATCCATCTGCGTCAATTTCGCCTTTATCGCCCGTATGAAAATAGCCGTTTTCAATAACCTCAGCTGTTTTTTCAGGGTCTTTATAATACCCTAACATCACATTAGTACCTTTGCATAAAATTTCGCCATCTTCGGCAATCTTAATTTCAACACCATCAATAACTTTACCGACAGTTCCAATACGTTGCATGTTATTATCATACATATTTACCGAAATAACGGGAGAAGTTTCTGTAAGTCCGTAACCTTCCATAACAGGAATTCCTGCGGCACAAAAAACTCGTGTTAAACGTGTTTGTAATGCGGCGCTACCCGAAACCATTGTACTAATATTGCCACCTAAGGCTTCCTGCCATTTTACAAAGATGAGTTTGCGTGCAATGCTTAATTTAAATTCGTACCACCATCCATTTTTGCCATAAGGTTCATATTTAAGACCCAAATCTAAAGCCCAAAAAAAGAGTGCTTTTTTAATTCCTTTAAGTTCAGTTCCCTTGGCTACAATGGCATCATACATTTTTTCTAAAAGGCGAGGTACAACGGTAAATAATTCAGGTTTAACTTCTTTAATGTTTACACTAATTTTATCGAGTCCTTCGGCATAATAAATAGCGACATTTAAATATTGATATAAATAGATAATCATGCGTTCAAATATGTGGCATACTGGCAAAAAACTCAAGGCTTTTGGGGCGCCATCAAGTACAGGGAAACGTTTGCTAGAGGCTAACACGTTGCTCACCACATTTTGATGGCTTAACATAACGCCTTTTGGTTTACCAGTGGTTCCCGATGTATAAATAAATGTGGCTAAATCGGTGGGTTTAACGGCATTTTTTCGAGATTCGACTTCGTGCTGTATAGATTTATCTAAACCAAATTCTAAAAATTCAGACCAATTTTTACAGTCTGTAATTTTATCAAACGAATAAATTTCTTTTAGTAAAGGTGCGTTAGCTTTGGCAATTAGTGCTTTTTTATAAACCTCTACATCCGAAACAAAACAATAGGTTACTTCGGCGTGATTGAAAATATATTCATAATCATCAGCCGAAATGGTAGGGTAAATTGGCACATTTTGCGCACCAACTTGCAACACACCGAGATCCATGATATTCCATTCCGTCCGGTTGGTACTAGATATAATAGCAATTCTATCATTAGGTTTAATCCCTAATTTAATTAAAGCTCTACTTGCTTTATTTCCTTGAATGATAAACTCTTTAGTTGAAGTTTTTTCCCAAACGCCATTTTTTTTGGAAACAAAGGCATCTTCTAGCCCCCCTTTTTCATCTTGAAAATAAGCAAAATCAAAAAGGCGTGTGATATTTATTGCCATTAAGTTAAGTTTTTGAGTTTGCAAATTAGTAATAATTACTCAATAAACGAAATACAATTATTTAGTCTAAAAAATGTAATAAGTACCTAAGTTCGTCTTAATTGTATTGTTTATATTTGCACCTTATTTAATAGAAAAATTAGATTATGAAGATTTCATACAAGTGGTTACAAGATTATTTGCCAATTGATTTAGATATTGAAAAAACCAGTGAAATTTTAACCAATTTAGGTCTTGAAGTTGAGGGTGTTGAAGCTATTGAAAGTATAAAAGGTAGCTTAAAAGGTGTTGTAATTGGTAAAGTGTTGACTTGTATAAAACATCCAAATTCTGATCATTTAAATATTACTACAGTTGATGTTGGTAGTGATGAACCTATTCAAATTGTTTGTGGAGCACCTAATGTAGCAAAAGGTCAAACCGTTCCTGTTGCAACTATCGGAACAACTTTGTACGATAAAGATGGTAATGGTTTTCAGATTAAAAAAAGCAAAATTAGAGGTGAAGAAAGTTGTGGAATGATTTGTGCCGAAGATGAATTGGGAATTGGAAAATCTCACGAAGGCATTATGATTTTGGATACAAAATTAAAAGTGGGAACACCTGCTGCCAAAGTATTTAATATCGAATCAGATTACGTTTTCGAAATTGGTTTAACCCCAAATAGGGCTGATGCTATGAGCCATTTTGGTGTGGCGCGCGATTTGAGAGCGGGTTTAATTCAAGCCGGAAATAATTTGGAATTAATTTCGCCGTCGGTTAGTAATTTTCAGGTTAATGAACATACGTTTAAAACGGCTATTGATGTCCAAGATGCTAAACGCGCACCGAGATATGTGGGATTAACTATTACCGATATAAAAATTTCAGAATCTCCTAACTGGCTGCAAAACAGACTTAAAGCAATTGGTTTAAAACCGATAAATAACGTAGTTGATGTTACCAATTTTGTGCTGCACGATTTAGGTCAGCCACTCCATGCTTTTGATGCTAATAAAATTGAGGGAAATAAAGTAATTGTGAAAACCCTAAAAGAGGGCACTAAATTTACCACTTTAGATGGTGTTGAACGAAGCTTAAATGAGGAAGATTTAATGATTTGTGATGCTAAAGAAAAACCGATGTGTATGGCTGGTGTTTTTGGTGGGATTGAATCTGGAATTACAAAACAAACGACTGCAATATTTTTAGAAAGCGCTTATTTTAATCCGGTAAGTATCCGAAAAACATCTAAAAGACATGGTTTAAATACCGATGCATCTTTCCGTTTCGAACGTGGTATCGATCCAAACATTACAGAATATGCCCTAAAAAGAGCGGCAATTTTAATAAAGGAATTAACAGGAGGTAAGATTTGTTCTGAAATCACTGATATTTATCCTAACAAAATTGAGGATTTTCAAATTTTCTTATCTTATGAGCGTCTAAATAAACTAATTGGTCATGTTATTCCAACCGAAACCGTTCAACATATTTTAGCCTCACTTGATGTTAAAATTAATAACCATACCGAAACAGGCCTGAATTTAACGATTCCGGCATATCGCGTTGATGTAACCAGAGAAGTTGATGTAATTGAAGAAGTTTTAAGGGTTTATGGCTATAACAATATTGAGTTTTCAGAAAAGTTAAACATTTCAATAAATTCATCTGAGGAGCAACAGCATGAAAAAATTCAAAAGATATTTGGCAGCAAATTAATTGGAAATGGTTTTTATGAAATTATGTCTAATTCGCTTACAAAGCCTAATTATATTGGTTTTAGTGATTTATTAAATAACGAAGTTAATGTAAATATCATCAATCCTCTCAGTCAAGATTTATCAGTTTTACGCCAATCGATGTTATTTAGCGGTTTAGAAGCAATTTCATTTAATATCAATCGTAAAAACAACGCATTGAAGTTTTTTGAATTTGGAAAAACCTATCATAAATATCAAGATAGCTATCAAGAAAACAAACACTTAAGCCTATTTGTGACGGGAAATAAATTGCCTCCTAGTTGGAATTCATTATTGAGAACATCCGATTTTTTCTTTTTAAAAGGTATTGTCATGATGTTGTTTGAACGTGTTGGAATATCAAAATTGACACTAAAACCGACTAATAATGATGTATTTTCAGAAGGCATTCAATTGAGTTTAGGAAAAATTAATTTAGTTGATTTAGGCGTGATTAAACCTTCAATTGTCAAAGAATTTGGAATTAAACAAGAGGTTTTATATGCTGATTTTAATTGGATTAATATTTTAAAAATAGTTCAAAACAAATCATTTAGCGTTTGTTTACCACCAAAATACCCGGAGGTAAAACGCGACTTGGCATTATTGATTCAAGAAGAAGTTCGCTTTTTAGATATTTATAATTTAGCTAATCAAACCGAACGCAACCTTTTAAAAGCAGTTGATTTATTTGATGTATATCAAGGTAAAAATTTACCAGAACATAAAAAATCTTATGCGGTGAGTTTTACGTTGCAGGATGACGAAAAGACACTCGATGAAAAGCAAATTGAGAATATCATGTCAAAATTACAACAAGCTTTTATAAGTAAATTGGGTGCCAGTTTAAGATAAAATTTAGCGTTATAAACGAGCGATAATGTGTTGATGCGTATTATTTATCAATAAAAAATACTAGCACTGTCAATTTACCAATACGATGTAGAAGTCAATGTTGCTCTAATAAATAGAAATGTATAAGCTAATAATCCGCCCCATATTATTCCTTTTCCATCCGGAACTGATTCATCATTTTACATTTGCGACGCTTAAAATTTTGTTCAAAATTCCCGGATTTAAACTGCTGATAAAAAAACAATTCGGTTTAACCGATAAGAATTTAGAACGAAAACTTTTCGGATTACAGTTTAATAATCCAGTTGGTTTGGCTGCAGGCTTTGATAAAAATGCTATCCTCATCGATGAACTCAGCGCCTTTGGATTTGGCTTTATAGAAATTGGCACCGTTACGCCAAAACCACAATTTGGGAACCCAAAACCGCGGTTGTTTAGATTAAAAAAAGATGAGGCCTTAATCAATCGTATGGGTTTTAATAACGATGGGGTCGAAGTGATTGCCCAACGCCTAAAAAATCGCAAAACCAAAGTGATTATTGGGGGCAATATCGGTAAAAACAAGTTAACTCCCAATGAATTAGCTGTAAATGATTATCTATTTTGCTTTGAAAAACTCTTTGATGTAGTCGATTATTTTGTGGTAAACGTCAGCTCACCAAACACACCGAATTTACGCGATTTACAAGATAAAAAACCACTTACCGAAATTTTGCAAGTGCTACAAAATGCAAATCTGGCAAAGCATCAACCAAAACCAATTCTTTTAAAAATAGCCCCCGATTTATCCGATAATCAGTTGCTAGATATTATCGATATTGTAAAAATTACCAAAATTGCCGGTGTTATAGCTACAAACACGACCTTGTCAAGAGACCTATTGCAATCAAAAAATAAAGATAAAACAGGTGGATTGAGTGGAAAGCCATTGACCAATCGCGCTACCGAAGTCATAAAATTTTTGTCAAATCACCCTGACAAATCTTTTAAAATCATTGGGGTAGGCGGTATCCATTCGCCACAAGATGCACAACAAAAATTGAATGCCGGCGCAGACTTAGTGCAGCTTTATACCGGATTTATTTACGAAGGTCCTGGTTTAGTTAAAAAAATCAATAATTCGCTATGAGTTATAAAGCAGCCATGCCACCCGATTTCATAATAAAATAGGCAATGGGCAATGCAATAGCGATGCCGATAAGCAAAGGTTGCCAAGTACTTTGGGGCAGATAAATTTCGTCTGGTTTTAGCTCAGGTTTCAAAAAATAATAATTTAGCATATAGATGCCGAGTAAACTCGTAAAGACACTGACAAAAGGCGACGTAATTTTAAAGTATTCTATCAAATAAACTTGTATAAATGAATAAATTAAACCCGAAAATATCGCAAGTCTAGCACGCGATTTATTTTTAAGTTGTATCAGGTTTAGCCCAATTAAAATACTTCCTGCAAATACCGAAAACAAAATCCCGAAAAGAAAAATAAAATTAAAAGAATATAGGGCAACCGATTTAGCTTCAACCATTTTTGGTTCAACATTTACTTTGTTGTTCAAGGCTTCAAGTTCTTTTTTTAAAACTTGCATTTCGGGGTATATTTCATTTCTGTTTTCGAGCTCCCAGATAGCAGCTATAACGGCATCTTCTTGGTAATTTATTCTATTTTTGATATAATTTTGCAATTCGGATACCGATTTTTGATGCATTTTTTTGGAGTAGAAATTTTCGTTTACCATGCTATTTATTTTTATATTTTTCTACCAACCAAATTTTTGCATTTACAAAAGCTTGAACCCAAGGGCTTACTTCGTCGTTTCTATGTTCAGGATAATAGGCCCAGTTCCAAGGAAAAGTCGAGCGCTCTAAATGTGGCATCATCACGGTATGGCGTCCGTCATCCGAGGTCAACATGGCCGTGTTAAAATCTGATCCATTCGGATTAGCCGGATAGGCATCATAACCGTATTTTCCAACAATCTGATAATGATTTTCTTCATAAGGAAAACTGAATTTTCCTTCGCCGTGTGCCGACCAAATGCCCAATTTGCTTCCGCTAAGGTTAGACAAGAGCACCGAATTATTTTCAAGTATTTCTACCGATGTAAACTGGCATTCAAATTTACCAGAATCATTGTGCAACATTTTTGGTTTTTTATGATGATTCGGTGTTATTAAGCCCAATTCAATAAACAGCTGACATCCGTTACAAACTCCTAACGATAAGGTGTCTTGCCTTGCAAAGAAGTCATTTAAGGCTTTTTTTGCTTTTGGATTGTACAAAAATGAACCAGCCCAACCCTTGGCAGAACCCAACACATCGGAGTTTGAAAACCCACCAACGGCCACAATAAATTGAATGTCTTCTAAAGATTCTCTGCCACTTATTAAATCGGTCATGTGCACATCTTTTACATCAAAACCGGCTAGGTGCATGGCGTAAGCCATTTCGCGCTCAGAGTTACTGCCTTTCTCACGAATCACTGCTGCTTTTGGTCTGTTGGTTGATAGTGTCACCTTAAGTGGAGTAGAAAGGTCTTTTAGTTTTCCAGTAAAGTTTTTGGGAAATTTAAATTGTAAAGGTTGTTTTTTATAATTGGCAAAACGTTCATCAGCTTTTGTTTTACCCGCTTGGTGCACATCTAATAAATAGGAGGTTTCATACCAGTAATCGCGGTATTTGGCAATATCAAATACAAACATTTTGTCGTTGTTTTTGATGTTTAAAATCGCCTGTTTTTTAGCAAATCCGATCGGTGTAAAATCAACTTGTGTATGGTTTAAAATACTTTCAAAAGTTTCAGGTTGATTGGTTTGAATGACCAGTCCGGTATTTTCTGAAAATAATAATTTGACACTGTCTTTTTCATCGAGTTCGGTTAAATCAATCTCGGCGCCAAGCTGCTTATCGGCAAAGCATAGTTCTAACAGACAAGTTAAAAGTCCACCGGCCGACACATCGTGACCTGCGGTAAAAAGTCCTTCAGAAACACAAGTCTGAATGGCATTAAAAGCCTTTTTAAAATAAGCAGCGTCTTTGATATCGGGCGTTTCAGAACCAATTTTGTCAAGGGTTTGCGCAAAGCTAGAACCGCCTAATTTAAAGTTATCTTGTGATAAATTGATATAATAAATTTTGTTTTTGGCATCTGTTTTTAAAACAGGCTCAACCACTTTTTTGATGTCTTTGCAATGTCCAGCAGCCGAAATAATCACCGTTCCTGGTGCCATCACTTGATTGCCGTCGGGATATTTTTGCGTCATTGATAAGGAATCTTTTCCGGTTGGAATATTAATACCTAAAGCAATGGCAAAATCGGATACTGCTTTTACCGCATGATATAATCTGACGTCTTCGCCGGGATTCCTACAAGGCCACATCCAGTTAGCCGATAAAGACACCGATTGTAATTGGTCTTTTAAAGGTGCCCAAATCAAGTTGGTCAAGGCTTCGGCAACGGCATTTCTAGAGCCGGCTTCCACATTAATTAACGCACTTAACGGCGCGTGTCCAACTGCAGTTGCCATGCCATCTTTTCCTTTAAAATCTAAAGCCATCACACCCACATCATTTAAAGGCAATTGCAAGGGACCGCAAGTTTGTTGTTTGGCTACTTTTCCGGTCACACAACGGTCGACTTTATTGGTCAGCCAATCTTTGCATGCAACCGCTTCTAATTGTAAAATATTTTTAGTATATGTGTAAATATCAGCAACTTGATATGATAAATCGTCATAATATTGAATGATAGTTTGGTCGCTCATCACGGTATTTGGAGTCTTTCCAAACATATCGCTCAAAGCTAAATCAATTGGATTTTTGTGTTCCTTTTCAGATGAAAACACAAAGCGTTTATCATCGGTAACTTCGCCAACTTCATAAAAAGGTGCGCGTTCACGTTCGGCAATTTTTTTAAGATGTTGGGCATCTTTAGCATTGATAACTATGCCCATGCGTTCTTGTGATTCGTTTCCGATTAATTCCTTAGCGGATAGAGTAGGATCGCCTAAAGGTAATTTATCAATGGCAATGATACCGCCTGTTTCTTCAACCAATTCTGATAAGCAATTTAAATGGCCACCTGCTCCGTGGTCATGAATAGATACGATTGGATTTATATTGCTTTCAACCATGGCGCGAATGGCATTGGCAGCCCTTTTTTGCATTTCGGGATTAGAGCGTTGCACCGCATTCAGTTCAATGCGATTGCTCATATCGCCTGTGTTGGCAGACGATACCGCCGCACCACCCATACCGATGCGATAATTGTCGCCGCCAATGATGATGATTTTATCACCGGCTTTTGGTCTGTCTTTTAAACTGTCTTGCGCTTTGCCAAAGCCAACCCCTCCGGCTTGCATAATTACTTTATCAAAACCTAATTTGCGATTGTGTTCTTCGTGCTCAAAGGTAAATAAGGAGCCTGAAATTAAAGGTTGCCCGAATTTATTACCAAAATCGGAAGCGCCATTCGAAGCTTTAATCAAGATATCAATAGGTGTTTGATACAGCCATTTACGTTCGGGCATGGCTTCCCAAGAGTGTGGTTTTAAACGCGAATACGATGTCATATAAACCGCTGTTCCGGCTAAAGGTAAAGAACCTTTTCCGCCGGCTAAACGGTCGCGGATTTCTCCGCCGGAACCTGTGGCAGCGCCGTTAAAAGGCTCGACTGTAGTCGGAAAATTATGAGTTTCTGCTTTTAAAGATAAGACGCTATCAATAGTTTTGATTTCGTAAAAATCGGGTTTATCGGCGGATTTTGGTGCCCATTGTTCAATTTTGGGACCATTTACAAAAGCTACATTATCTTTATAGGCAGATACAATGCCATTGGGGTTTAGTTCGGAAGTTTTTTTAATCAATTTAAAAAGAGAAGTCGGCATGGTTTCACCGTCTAAAACAAAAGTGCCATTAAATATTTTATGTCGGCAATGCTCGGAGTTGATTTGCGAAAACCCAAAGACTTCAGAATCGGTTAGCTGTCGCCCTAATTTATTGGATAACTGTTTTAAATAGTCGATTTCTTCATCGCTTAAAGCCAAACCTTCCTGCTGGTTGTAAGCTTTTAAATTGGAAATATCAATAATGGCTTGCGGCTTGGTGTTGATGGTAAAAATAGCCTGATTTAAACTATTGTATTTCACCTGAAGCATCGGGTCAAAATCGGCGTGTGCTTCGTCAACTTTAACAAATAGTTCGATGCGACTTATCCCGTTAAGGTTCATGTTTTGTGTGATTTCAACGGCATTGGTGCTCCAAGGCGTAATCATTTCAACTCTGGGACCAATAAAAATACCAGCGAAAGTATTTTGTTTTAGCGCTTTAGCATCGCCAAAAAGCCAACTGAGTTTTGCTATGTTTTCAGTTGTTTGCGTTTCGGTTTGTACCGCGTAATAAAGATTTTTTTTGTTGAAGAATAGAATCATCGGTTCAGAGGATAAGCATTTACAATTTTTGCAAATTTATTACTTTGACGGCTAAGCCTAAAGTTTTTGTTGATAAGAATTAGCAAATAAAAGAAATGGTGGTTTTGGTTAGGCAATAGTTAATTTCTTGTCATTCCGACAGAGTGAGGAACGAATGACGAGGAATCTCTAAAAGTATTATTTAAACTATATTTGAATAATGAAAACTTTAGGTACTCATAACTACTACGTTTATATTTTAACTAATAAAATAAAGTCAGTTTTATATATTGGCGTAACCAATAATTTAAAAGAGAGACTTTATTTTCATCAACATCCAGAAGCTATATCTAAAGCCTTTACTACCCGATATAAAGTTTATTATCTGGTGTATTATGAGCATTTTATGGATATAAACATAGCCATTGCGAGAGAAAAAGAATTAAAAGGTTGGAGAAGAGAAAAAAAAGAAAAATTAATTAATTCTTTTAATCCTGATTGGAAGTTTTTAAATAATGAAATTTGAGATTCTTCACTTCGCTTTACTGCGTTCAGAATGACAATCGTTTTGTCATTCCGACAGAGCGAAGGATGAGCGATGAGGAATTTCAAAAAGAAGTACTAAGATTTTTCACTTCACTTTGTTGCGTTCAGAATGACAATTATTTTGAATTGATTTTTTTAATAAAGGGTATGGATAATATTGTAACCTATGAATTTTGAGATTATTTTTTAAAAACACAAAATTTTGGATAAACTCCTTAAAAATGGAGTTTTTAGAGTGTTTTTTCTAATTTTTAATGACTTGTGCAACGACTACCGGTGTTGTAAATAGTTATTTTTCAGAAATTTGATTTCCATCCCAAATCAATGTTTTAATTATTTTTTCTGACTTTCTTTTAATGTCCTTGGTTTCAAAATTATCTTTCTTAACAAACTCATCTTGAAATTCAACTAATTGTATTTCATTCGGTTTTTTTTCTGAGAATACATAATCTTTATATTTCATTTCAAATTCATAATCTTCCTCTTCTATAGTCGGAATCTTAATCCACTCATTTTGTTTTGTAATTAGCCAATAATAAGTCGATGTGTTACAGTAACAAGCACATTCAGAAATTCGTACGCGTATTATTTTTCTAATATTTTTTATGTTTGGATTGCTAATTTCCTCAATTTTGCCATCATTTGTGTACGTCTCTAAAAAAACTTTCATTTCTTTTAGTTTAGCTTTATTATTATCGATAATGAAAATTGAAGCATATCCATCTGAATCATTATTGTCTGTGAAAAATCTTTCAATTTCGGAACTATCAAATTTTGTCAATTGAAATTCTATTGATTCCACAAATTCCTGTCCAAATGATATATTCTGGGTTAGAAGTATAAATAAAAAATAGAGCAGAATCTTTTTCATAATTATTTTTAACGGTATTTTATAAGATTTGTGCGACGTAAAAATCGGATATTTTTCCGCCTACGCCATATTATTATTGAATGTTTGTTGGTTTCGGCCAGTTCAAATGTAAGCATAAATTTTATGAGGTGTTGTAAATAGTAGTTTTTCAGTCAGTTTTATATTCCTCTATTTTTTAATCAAATTTGGGTAATTCCATTTTAAGTAAGAAAATCTGAAAAGAAAGCCAATTCATATGATTATTCAAATCTTAATAAATCAAGAATTACTTATAATAATTATTAGGATAATACTAATCAATGTAGAAACTGAAAATCCTTTAATTAAATCTTTTCTTTTTCTAATAATTGAAAGAATTAAAAGTGGTAATGGAATAATTAATATTATTCCAAAAATGATTGAATAAATATCGTGCGTTATAAAAAAACTCAAACTGTAAATTATTCCAAAAATTTCACTCATTCCTTGAGTTTCTTTTTTAATTGTAATATTTACTATAATTATAAATAATATTATTAAAATAATGTGAATTGTCGGTATTTTAATTTCTAACTTTTTCATTTCATTTAGTTTTTTTTCTATTATTTAATGTGTGCCAACGTGTTCGTATATGGTGCGTTTGGCATTTCAACGCTCCAATTTTTCAACTTACTACTTTGTTTATTTATTGCTAATATCTTCATATTTAGCACTATTTGCCAAATGCACTATATTTTTTGTTGTGTGTAGTTTTACTTCTTAAACCAACCAGCCCATAAATAGCCAACAGTGTTGCCTGATTTCACTTTATAATATCCATCATTTACCTTTTCTATTATTGTAACTTGATTATTCTCTGCACCATTTATTATAGGTGAATTAATCATATCAGGTTTTTCTAAAATTGGTGAATATGTATAAACAGTCTGAACCCCAGTAAATGTATGATTGTAAAGATATACATTTGCAAATGTAGTAGTTGCTTTTATATTAACCGATGTAGCTACGGTTATATCGTTTTTTATGTAGTTATCTGCGGAATAATCATAATGTTTGTTTCCTTGTGTCATTACAACTAATTCGCTGCCATCTATTGTATTTTACCTAATTTTGCAATAGCAGTTTGCCCTAATAATAAAGGTGCACTTAATTCGTGAACTATCGAAGCTCGTACATTATATAGTTTTAAATCTGCAATTTCAATTTCTTTGAGTAGTATTTCAGTATTCTCCGTAATATCCCCATTTGCAAGTTGAGCATAAGAAGAACCATAGATATCGTCTTTGTCTAAATAATTATTTTTGAGCATAAACATTGCTTCAGTTAATGAAATTGTAACATTACTTGCTCCCGTGTCAAAAATAAATTTAAGCTGTAATCCATTCACTTTACAAGGTACGGTATAAACACCTCCTTCTTTTTGCATTCTTATCTTTGTTTGAGCAAAAACATTGGTTGAAATCAAACCAAGAGTAATTAATAAAATTGAAATTCTTTTCATTGTAGTATAAATTTATTTTGCCTACTCTAAAATACGATTTTCGGCTTACCTCGTTATTTTGTTTCAAATTACATACAACTGGTTATATCCAAACAAATATAACTATTTATCGGTTAATATTTCGGGATAACAAAAGTTTTTTATCCTGTTTATCAAGTTTATAACTTCTAATTAAGTCT
>JAVHOP010000124.1:0-1624 GCA_036170135.1 Flavobacteriaceae bacterium
TGCTTTTACTTGCTTTTGCAAATCCAAAAATTTCAAAAAGTAAAGCAATTGTAAATTCTAAAAAGGATTATAAATTAGTTTGGTCAGACGAATTTAACGTTGACGGTTTACCCGATTCAACCAAATGGAATTATGATGTTGGCGGTCACGGATGGGGAAACAACGAAAAACAATTCTATAAAGAAAAATCGATTGAAAATTCGTTTGTAAAAGATGGCAAATTGCACCTTGTGGCTTTTAAAAAAGATTTCGAAAACTTGCATTATACTTCAGCACGTTTAACCACTTATAATCGCTATGCTATTCAATACGGAAAAATAGAAATCATGGCAAAATTACCACAAGGCAAAGGCACTTGGCCTGCCATTTGGATGCTTCCAAATACCATTCGCACAAAAGAAGAAGACTGGCCCTTGTGTGGCGAAATTGATATTATGGAACACGTGGGTAAAGACCCAAATATGATTCATACTTCGCTTCACTCAAAATTGTATAATCACATGATTAATACGCAAATAACACATTTTGAGAAGTTGCCAGATGTGTTTAATACCTTTCATTTATACGGAATTGAATGGACGTCAAAAAGCATTAAATTTTTGATAGATAACAAATTATTTTACCAAGCTATTAGAGGTCAAGACGGAAAGGTAACTTCAAACGAAGGCTGGCCCTTTGAAAAACCCTATTATCTAATCTTAAATCTTGCTATTGGTGGTAATTGGGGTGGAGACATAGATGATGCTATCTTCCCATCCGAAATGCAAATTGATTATGTCAGGATGTACCAAAAATCAAATGATAAAAACTAAAATGAAGAAGCTATTTGTTTCACTATTTTTTGCTTTATGTTTTATGTCTAATGCGCAAACATTAAAAGTAATGACTTACAACATTCGCCTAGATGTTGCTGTTGATGGTGAGAATGCTTGGCCGCTTCGCAAAGATTTTTTTGCAGCTCAAATTCAGTTTTATGAACCCGATATTTTTGGTGTTCAAGAGGCGACACCAAATCAAGTTTTAGATTTGTTGCAATTGCTTCCTCAGTACAATCAAGTTGGAATGGGAAGGGATGGGGAAGGAAAAGGAGAATCCTCAAATATTTATTTTAAAAAAGACCGATTTACAATAAAAGAATCAAACACTTTTTGGTTATCCGAAACACCTAACGAAATTTCAAAAGGCTGGGATGCTGCTTTTAACAGAGTTTGTACCTACGCCTTAATAACCGATAAGCAAAACAAAAAAACCTTTTGGGTTTTCAATACACATCTTGACCATATTGGTGAGATTGCAAGAACCAGAAGCATGGCCCTAATTCTTTCTAAAATAGCCGAGCTAAACTCTAAAAATTTGCCTGTAATTTTTATGGGTGATTTTAATTCTGAACCTGATGCCGAAAGAATTATCGCTCTAAAAAAGGAGATGAATGATTGTCGCGATATTTCTAAAGCAAAACCTTTTGGACCTTCGGGAACATTTAATAATTTTAAACACAATGAACCTGTTACCAAATTGATAGATTATGTTTTCGTTTCAAAAAACAACAAACTTGAAGTCAAAAAATATGCTGTACTGAGTGATTCTAAAGACTTAAAATATCCTTCCGATCACTTGCCTGTTT
>JAVHOP010000125.1:0-7784 GCA_036170135.1 Flavobacteriaceae bacterium
TATCAATTTTGGATATACCAACAATCATCTAGCACTATTCCGAAATACAACCATATTTATAAAACCCGATTCTACCAATTATGTAAACCCAATTCAATACACGGCAAATCCACTTATAAGTGGGTATATCTCTAAAGAAAATTTAAAGGCAATTGGAAATACCATTCCTTTTAAAGTGAGCAATTTAGGAAAAGGAAAAGTTATTGTTTTTACCGATAATACTAATTTTAGAGCCTTTTGGTATGGTACGAATAAATTACTGATGAACGCTTTATTTTTCGCTAAAGCGATGTAAAATAATCCTTCTAAGTTTATCAAAAAAATAAAAAAATCCGAAGCCCCCCAGCCTCGGATTTTTCTTGAAGTTTAAAAACTTCTCTTCTGCAATCTTAACTATTAATAATATTAATACTATGAAAAAAATATTTACTTTTTAATTACCAATCTTCACCATTGCTAATGCCCATAATAAAGTTATATAATGATTCTGTTTTTTCATTTAATTTCTTTTCAATACCGGCAACAGCTCCATCATAATTGTATTTTACACTGCCATCAAATTTTTTGAATAAATCTTTATATGATGTTGATAATTGCGTGCCATTTTTTTCAAAGTTGCCTAAATTGTAAGATACTTTAAAACGGCTATCTTTAAATTCAATTTTAAGGGTATATTCCATATTATAATTAGTATCCAAGCCTATTCTATTTGGCGTCCAAACTTTAGGCTCAACAGCCTTAATGGTCAATTCTTTATTTTCTAAATTTGCAACAATAACATCATCTGGGTTTTCATAATTTTTTTCTATCCAAGCAACAGTTTTTTCATAAAGCTTTGAAGCCGGAATAACATTGGTGTTAATAATTGCAGGCTCCATTCCTTTTGGAGTTAGTTCTAATTTTGGAACTTGACTAAATGCTACTGAACTTGTAAAAAGTACGATAAGAATTAAATTTTTCATGTTTTTAGATTTATTGGTTTCTACTTTGCATTTATTGTGGTTCAAAGTTGTCCCAAATTTAAAATGGCTACAAGCGTAAAAATGAGTAAATTATTAATTACCACGTTTTACTAACAAAACCTTTTGCAAATAAACCCTTTCAAGAACTCAAAAATCGGTTATCATAAATCGATTTTATCTATATTTACACTTTCAAAAAAATATGATATTTCCATTTGATTTAATCACACTTATCCTTATCGGATTTATTGCAGGATTCATTAATATTCTGGCTGGCGGTGGCTCACTATTAACCTTACCAGTTCTTATTTTTTTAGGTTTACCGCCTACAATGGCAAACGGAACAAACCGAATTTCTATCGTAGTTCAAAATATTTTTTCGGTTGCCGGGTTTAAAAGTAAAGGCGTTTCCGAATTTCCATTCGCTGGATATATTTCAATTTCGGCCTTTTTTGGAGCCATTATTGGCGCTAATATTGCCGTTGATATTAAAGGCGATTTGTTCAATAAAATTCTGGCAATTATCATGGTTTTGGTAGTTGTCTATATGATTGTTAATCCAAAAATTACCACTTTACAACAAGAACGCACCAAAGGCGGTTATTTTTGGGTTAGTATCTTTGTATTCTTTTTAATAGGTATTTATGGCGGATTTATTCAGGCTGGTGTTGGATTTATAATCATTTTAGCGCTCTCAAGTATCAACCATTTTACTTTAGTAAAAACCAATGCTATCAAGGTTTTTGTCGCTTTGATTTACAGTTTATCATCTATCGCCGTTTTTGCATATTCTGGTTTTATAGATTGGAAATACGGTATCTATCTTTCTATTGGCAACGCTTTTGGCGGATGGATTTCTAGTCGCTGGCAAGTAAAAAAAGGCGACGGATTTATACGTATATTTTTAGTAGTGATGATTGTTGTAATGGCAATTAAACTCTGGTTTTTCTAAGAAAAATTATGAGAATTTAATATTACATTTGCTTTTAAGATAAACTGAACAAAATGGCTGGTAATTCTTTTGGTAAACTTTTTAAAATCACCACTTTCGGAGAATCTCATGGTGAAGCAATCGGCGGTATTATTGATGGTTGTCCTGCTGGTTTAACAATTGATTTTGAAGCTATTCAATACGAGATGAATCGTCGTAAACCCGGCCAATCTAAAATTGTTACGCAACGTAAAGAAGCCGATGAAGTCCATTTTTTATCAGGTATTTTTGAGGGAAAAACTACAGGTACCCCAATCGGTTTTATCATCAAAAACACCGACCAAAAGTCAAAAGATTATAACCATAACGACGATGTGTTTCGCCCTTCTCACGCCGATTTTACGTATTTTAAAAAATATGGCATCCGCGATTATCGCGGTGGCGGAAGATCTTCGGCACGCGAAACCGCCAATTGGGTTGCCGCTGGAGCTATTGCCAAACAATTGATAAAAAATATTAGTATTCAGGCATATACCTCTTCGGTTGGCAATTTATTCTTAATGAAACCTTATCAAGAACTAGACTTATCAAAAACCGAATCTAATATCGTTCGTTGTCCCGATACTGATGTTGCTAAAGCAATGATTGCAAAAATTGCTGAAATCAAAAAACAAGGCGATACCATTGGTGGCACCATTACTTGCGTGATAAAAAATGCGCCAATTGGTCTTGGCGAACCTGTTTTTGATAAATTACACGCGGCACTTGGAAAAGCCATGCTAAGTATCAATGCCGTTAAAGGTTTTGAATATGGCAGCGGATTCTGTGGCGCACAAATAACTGGTTCACAACACAATGATTTATTTAATACGGATGGCACAACAAAAACTAATCTTTCTGGGGGCATTCAGGGTGGTATTAGCAATGGCATGGATATTTATTTCCGTGTCGCTTTTAAACCCATAGCCACCATTTTGCAAAGCCAAGAAACTATTAATAGTTTAGGTACTAAAGTAGCCATTCAAGGGAAGGGTCGTCACGATCCTTGTGTCGTTCCGCGCGCAGTTCCAATTGTAGAAGCTATGGCTGCTTTGGTTTTAGCCGATTTTTATTTGATAAATAAAACTCAAAGCGCTTTATAAATTACAAACCCATACTCTTTTTTAAAGCTGCTTTTTTAAGCCTTTTTTCTGCAGAAATATGACAAGCATTGAGCATATCGGCGTAAACTTCTTCGTAATCTTTATTGCAAAGACCTGCATATTCTAAGGCAATAATTTCAATCATATCATCCGTTAAAGAAAGTCTGGCAAAATTCTGAATTCGTTTTTGATAATTTAAATGCCCAAATTTCATCCTATTTAAATCAACCAAATAAAAGTGATAATTGCCTTTTTTTTGTTTGATAATCAAGGTATTTCCCGGAGAATGATCTATAAAATAAATATCGTTTACATGTAAATTGTAGGTAAATTTTGTAAATTGTTGTAAAATAGTAACCCTATCAGGGTAATTGGTATCATTGATTAATTCTCTAAAAGTCAAATCATAATTTAAGGCTTCGGAAATATAAAAGCTATCTAAGAGAAAAAAGTTGGTTTTTACCTCTGCATAAGCGATTGGTTTTGGGGTTAAAAATCCCATTTCAATCAATTTATTGGCGTATTCAAAAGACCGTTGTGCCTTCGATTTTCTAAAAAAACGGTAAGCTATTTTATTGACTATATGTGGTAATTTAAAAATCTTAACATTCCAATTTTCATGGTCTCTCTCAATTGTTTTAATAGTATTTCTACCTTTATAAACTGTTATTCCTGATTTGTTTATTATTTTTAATACCTGTGCAACTGCTTCTTTTTTATATGGACTTGAAACTACAATTTTCATACTTCAAAATTATAGCACAAAATAAAGGATTTTTTTCAGCATATTCCAATTTATCCTGACAAAAGCTTTTTGATTTTAAGTTATCAGAATTTGTTAGTTTTGCAAACAAAAATATATCTTATGAAAGACGGCTTATACGCAAAATTTAACACTTCTAAAGGTGCTATTTTAGTGGCTTTAGAATTCAAAAAAACACCCGGAACGGTTGGTAACTTTGTTGCCTTGGCAGAAGGAAATATGGAAAACAGCGCCAAACCTCAAGGCTCACCCTATTATAATGGCTTAAAATTTCATCGTGTTATCGATAATTTTATGATTCAAGGCGGTTGTCCGCTCGGAACTGGAACCGGAAATCCAGGCTATCAATTTGCTGATGAATTTCATCCCGATTTAAAACATAGTGGCCCCGGAATTTTATCGATGGCTAATTCAGGTCCTGCAACAAATGGCAGTCAGTTTTTTATCACACATATTGCTACCGATTGGCTAGATGGTAAACACACTGTATTTGGACATGTAGTTGAAGGTCAGGATGTTGTTGATAATATTAAACAAAATGATCTCATAGAAAGTCTTGAAATCATCCGTCAAGGAACTGAGGCAAGTGCATTTAATGCAATTGAAGCTTTCAGAACTTTTGAAGGTGCGCGCGAAAAACGCTTAGCAAAAGCAAGAGCCGAAGCCGATAAAGAACTGGAGTCAATAACCAAAGGATTTGATAAAACACCTAGTGGATTATTTTATAAAATTAATAAATCATCAAACGGCAAAAAAGCCTCTAAAGGCGATCGTGTTTCAGTTCATTACGAAGGTAAGTTATTGAACGGAGCTATATTTGATTCTTCTTTTAAACGCCATGAGCCCATTGATTTTAAATTGGGCATAGGGCAAGTAATTGCAGGTTGGGATGAAGGAATTCAACTTTTAAAAGTCGGCGAAGAAGCTACTTTTATCATTCCAGCCGACTTAGCCTATGGCAGTCAGGGTACCGGAGGTGTAATTCCTCCAAATGCAGCGCTTATTTTTAAAGTGGAATTAATTAAAATCAGCTAATTATAAAAAAATAATATTGTAAAAGCGACTTAATTAACTAAGTCGCTTTTTTTATTTCATTGTGTTAAAAAAGGCATGATTTTTGATAAAAGATAGGAGATAAATTTTTACTTCAACCAAATTTTTAATATGAAAATACACTTACTATTTTGGCTATTCCTAGGAATTGTGCAACTCTCCTATTCACAAACCATAACGATTAAAGATTTTGAAACAAAAAAACCATTAGAAGCTGTTACACTATTTAGCGATTATCCAAAAGCCTATGCAGTAACAAATCATAATGGACAAGTTGATATCTCAAACTTTAAAGGTTCTGAAAAAATAGAGATTAGAATGCTCGGTTTTAAAACGCTCATCAAAAACTTTGAGTACCTTGAAAAAGTACACTTTAATCTAAACCTTAAACCCACTAATTTTAATCTCGATGAAGTAGTTATCTCAGCAACACGATGGAAACAAACTTCGGGAAATGTTCCCTCAAAAATCATCTCCATTTCAACTAAAGATGTTGCCATGCAAAATCCACAAACTGCAGCCGACCTTTTAAATATTTCCGGAAAAGTCTATATTCAAAAAAGTCAACAAGGTGGTGGAAGTCCTATGATTAGAGGTTTTGCAACCAATAGATTATTATACTCCGTAGATGGGGTACGAATGAATACAGCTATTTTTAGGTCTGGAAATATTCAAAATGTCATCAACATCGACCCTTTTGCAATCGAACATACCGAAGTATTTTTTGGACCCGGTTCGGTAATTTATGGAAGTGATGCCATTGGCGGTGTGATGAGTTTTGAAACGCTCAATCCAAAATTTACGTCAACCAAAAAACCGTTTATAAAAGGCAAAGCGGTTGTTCGTACTGCAACAGCAAATAATGAAAAAACGGGTCATTTCGACTTCAATATCGGATGGAAAAAATGGGCGCTAATTAGTAGCATCAGTTCATGGGATTTTGACAATTTACGCCAAGGAAGCCACGGTCCTATCGATTACATTAAACCATTTTATGTAAAAAGTGAGAATAATATTGACGAAGTCATTACCCAAAAAAATCCCTTATTGCAAATTCCTTCAGCTTATTCTCAAATCAATTTAATGCAAAAAATTCAGTTCAAGCCGAGTGAAAACTGGAATTTTCAATATGGATTTCATTATTCAAAAACTTCAAATTATGGGCGTTACGATAGACATAATCGAATTAAGAACAATGCCCCACAATATGCCGAGTGGAATTATGGTCCACAAAGTTGGATGATGAATAATCTAAATATCACGCAAAAAGTCAATAAAACTTATTATGATCAAATGACTTTGCGTTTGGCTCTACAATCATTTGAAGAGAGTCGTATCAATAGAACCTTAAATAAAGTGAGCCGTAACACCCAAATAGAGCAGGTTACAGCTTATTCGGCAAATCTCGATTTTGAAAAAGCACTAACTGAGAAAAACACCTTATTTTATGGATTTGAATATGTGTTTAACGATATTAAATCGACTGGTTTTTTAACAAATATTTCAACAGACATAAAGCTTACCGGTCCCTCTAGATATCCAAAATCTAATTGGAAATCATTGGCCGTTTATATAAATGATGAATTTAAAGTTTCCGATAAATTTACTTTCCAATCTGGTTTTCGCTATAATCAGATTGCACTCAATGCCGATTTTTCAAATAATTTAGCATTCTTTCCCTTTCCATTTACAAAATCTAATATTCATGACGGTTCATTAACTGGTAGTGTTGGCGGGGTTTATCGCCCTTCTCGCTCTTGGATTATAAGCAGCAATATAGGTACGGCGTTTCGTTCTCCAAATGTTGATGATTTAGGTAAAGTTTTTGATTCGGGACCTGGTGCTCTTACCATTCCTAATCCCAACTTAAAAGCTGAATACGCTTATAATTTAGATTTTGGCATTGCAAAAGTTTTTAAAGATGTCGTAAAAATTGATATCACTACTTATTATACCTCTTTAAAAAATGCTTTAGTTTTAAGAAATTTTAAGCTTAACGGGCAAAGCAGTATTATGTATGAAGGTGAATTAAGCCAAGTGCAAGCTATTCAAAATGCCGCAAAAGCCTATGTTTATGGTTTTCAAGCCGGATTAGAAGTTAAGTTTCCAGCCGGATTCAGCTTTTTATCTGACTTAAATTATCAAAAAGGAAAAGAAGAACTAGATAATGGCACCGTTAGTGCATCTCGTCACGCAGCTCCATTATTTGGAACAACACGACTCAGTTATAAAATTGATAAATTGAATTTGCAACTTTATGCCTCTTATCAAGCCGAACGTAAATTTGAAGATTTAGCCGCCGAAGAACAAGTTAAAAATGAAATCTATGCCAAAGATGCCCAAGGAAAAAATTATTCACCTTCTTGGTACACCCTCAACTTAAAATCAATTTATACATTTTCAGAACTATTTACCGCAAGTGCAGGATTAGAGAATTTAACCGACCAACGGTACCGCCCTTACAGCTCCGGAATTTCGGCAGCTGGTAGGAATTTTGTGGTTTCGTTGAGTGCACAATTTTAAATGCAACAAGTTTAAAAGGGTAAAAGGTATTTTATATTTGCCCTGCTACTCCTCATAGGAACTAAAGTTAGAGGTCTTGTCGGCATTTAACCTATAAAATAAAGAAGTTTATTTTGTTTTTTTAAATGAGTATTTTATATAATTGCTTAGTCCCTAAAACATTCAGAAGAATGTATAACAGTAGGAATATAGTAGATATTAGTGATCGCGACAGGATTCGAACCTGTGACCGTCTGATTAGAAATCAGATGCTCTATCCAGCTGAGCTACGCGACCATTAAGTCTATATTGCAATCTAGAAACCTTTAAAGAACCTGAAAGCTCTCCATATCATTGGAAAGTTTTAACTGATTTAATTTTGTCGGGGTGGCAGTCCCGAAACTTCGGGAGAACCTGCGACTTCTCTTTTT
>JAVHOP010000125.1:7884-29153 GCA_036170135.1 Flavobacteriaceae bacterium
ATTTTAATCTTCATCCAATTTAAAAATGAACTTTACTATTTTGTCGGGGTGGCAGTCCCGAAACTTCGGGAGAACCTGCGACTTCTCTTTTTATTGAGAAATTTTAATCTTCATCCAATTTAAAAATGAACTTTACTATTTTGTCGGGGTGGCAGGATTCGAACCTGCGACCTCCTGCTCCCAAAGCAGGCGCGATAACCGGGCTACGCTACACCCCGAATTGGTTATCTTAATATTTTTTATTTAAAGCTTAAAATTTCCACTTTTCGCAAAATAACAAATCAAATGACATTTTATTTTTAAAAATATCATTTAATTGATATTGCGGAGAGACAGGGACTCGAACCCTGGCGACAGTTACCCGTCGACAGATTAGCAATCTGCTCCGTTACCACTCCGGCACCTCTCCAATTTTTAACTTTTAATGAACTTATTTTTTTGAGTGTGCAAATGTATCGTTTGAAACGCAATAAAGCAACCTTTTTTTAAAATATTATTCAGGGTATGATATCCTTAAATGATAGATATTTTTTAATTTCTTTTTAATCACTTTTTTAACCGTTTCAATTTGTTTAAAAGTGATGTCGGCGTTCATAAATTGCTTTTGATCCATCTGTCCATTTATAATTTTTTCTACCAATTCATCAATTAATTTTCCCGTAGATAGTTTCATACTTTTAGAAGCAGCCTCACAAGCATCGCACATCATCAATATAGCGGTTTCTTTTGAAAAAGGAATTGGCCCCGGATAGCGAAAGTCTTCTACATTTAAATCGCCTATGTTTCGTTCTTCTTCAAGTTTATAAAAGTAATAGGTTAACGATGTACCGTGATGTGTTCTAATAAAATCAATAATTCTATCGGGTAAATTATTTTTTTTAGCTAACTCAATTCCTTTTATTACGTGACTGATGATTAATTTAGCGCTATCTTTTGGAGATAAATCAAAATGAGGATTGACACTAGTTGATTGATTTTCGGTAAAATACATGGGGTTAAACATTTTGCCGATATCGTGATAGAGTGCGCCAGTTCTAACCAACATAGCATTTGCATTAATTTCATTTGCTGAGGCTTCGGCTAAATTAGCCACTTGCATAGAATGCTGAAATGTTCCAGGAGCTTTCTCGGCTAATTCTCTCAACAATTTTGAATTAGAATCTGATAATTCACGCAAAGTTTCATCGGAAACTAATCCAAAGACTTTTTCATAAAAAAACATCAAAGGCAATACAAATAATGTTAATACACCATTAAATATAAAAAGCTCAAATTTTAAAAACTCTAAATGTGATGGATTTCCATCTTTTGTAACAGAAAAAGCAAAATACGATATAAAGTAAACTAATGTTATTTGGCATACCGAAATAAATAAGTTGGCTCGTTTGTGTAATTCGGAAACTGTTAAAATGGTTACAATTCCGGCAATGATTTGTAAAAATATGAATTCGAAACTATTAGGCACAATAAATCCTAATAAAAGTATAGTTAAAACATGAGTAAAAAGGCCGAGTCTGGCATCGAAGAAGGCTTTTAAAATTAAAGGCAAAATTACTAATGGAACGATATAAACATAATCAGGTTTAATCTTAATCATCAGCGTTGTTAGAAGAACCATCAACAAAACATTTGAAAATATAAAAGTCACTTTTATATTATTTTCATATATTTCTATGCGATATTTATGTATAAATAATAGTAACATGAGCATTGCTAATGCCACAAGAATGGTATAACCAAAAATAATCCAATTATAATTAGATTTGCTCCAAAGCTGCGATTCAAATTCCTTTTTTAATGAATTTAGTATCTCAAAACTCTTGCCTTCTACAACATCACCTTGAGAAATAATTCGTTCTTTCTCGGCAATAAATCCTTTGGTATAGGAAATATTTTTGTAAGCTTCTTCTAAAGCTTTATCGGTTAAATTTTTATCATAAAAGATATTCGGTTTTAAAATATCATAAAATAAAGAGACAAACAGATTTGAATAAGGTTTATATTTATTGTTTTCAAAATAAGATGCTAAGGTATTGTGTAAGTTTTGGGTTTTTATTAAACTACTAAAATACAAATCTCTAGCAGTATTATTTGTGACAATAATAATTTGATTATTTTGTTGTAGAATGTTGCTGTTATCATCTAAATAACCGTTGTCGTAAATATTTTTTAGGACAGTTTTTCCAAATTCATTTAATTCCTTTTTATCGATCTGTTTAAAAATAGAATCCTTTAAAAGCTTGGTTATTCTGATATCATAATCGGAATTTACCTTTTTTATGACTTCAAGATTATTTCTAAAATAAAATTTAATATTTCGTTTGATCTCTTCCTTTTCTATTGCGATTTCTTCTGCTGGTTTCTGGATGGCAAAATCAAATGGCGCATAATAATTTTCGTACTGCCAAGGCTTTCCTTTACGGAATTCATACTTAAACTGACCTCCTTTTGGAAATAGATAAATTATTGAAAACGTAGTAATTACTAAAAGAAAGCTTTTGTATATTATCGAATGATTTGAAAATATTTTATTTTTTAAATTTACCATCAAGTTATATTATTGGTCAAAAATACTCTTTTTTGAAAAATTTCAATTGCTTATAAAAGAAATTAAAATGCAAAACGACCAATATTTAAGTCTTGTTAACCTAAATGATTAATTGAAAAGCCGTATTTTTGTAAAGTTTTTAAAATTTAATCATCATATATAAATGAATAAAAAAATAGTAATTGTAGCTGCTGTTCGAACACCTATTGGAGGTTTATTAGGTTGTTTATCAAGTATTTCGGCCACTAAATTAGGTGCAATAGCCATAAAAGGGGCACTTGACAAAATTAATTTAGATCCAAATCTGGTAGATGAAGTTTTTATGGGACAAGTGGTTCAAGCCAATGCCGGACAAGCTCCAGCAAAACAAGCTGCCCTATATGCTGGATTACCAGATACAATTCCTTGTACTACTGTAAATAAAGTCTGCGCCTCGGGTATGAAAGCCATTATGTTTGCTGCACAATCAATTGCTTTAGGCGATGCCGAAATTGTAGTAGCTGGCGGTATGGAAAGCATGAGTCAGATTCCTCATTACCTCAATATGCGAAACGGGCAAAAATTGGGGGATGTAACTTTAATAGATGGCTTATTAAAAGATGGATTGGTAAATGTTTATGATGAAAAACACATGGGTACTTGTGGTGATTTATGTGCGAACACTTATCATTTCACACGTAAAGATCAAGATAATTTTGCCATTAATTCATATACCTTAGCTGCAAAAGCTTGGACAGAAGGTAAATTTAATGAAGAAATTATCCCGGTTAGTATCCCACAACGAAAAGGAGATCCAATCATTGTTGATAAAGATGAAGAATTCACTAAAGTAAACTTTGAAAAAATTTCGCAGTTAAACCCTGCTTTTGGAAAAGACGGAACAGTAACTGCCGCTAACGCCTCCTCTTTAAGTGATGGCGCTGCAGCCTTAATTTTGATGAGTGAAGAAAAAGCTAAATCGCTTGGATTAAAACCCTTGGCAAGCATTGTGAGTTACGCCGATGCCTCTCAAGCACCCGAATGGTTTACCACAGCTCCTTCAAAAGCCATTCCAAAAGCCCTAGCTAAAGCTAATTTGAATATTCAAAATGTTGATTATTTTGAGTTTAACGAAGCTTTTGCTGTAGTTGGATTAGCAAATACCAAAATTTTAGGAATTAATCCATCAAAAGTTAATGTTAATGGTGGTGCTGTAGCGTTAGGACATCCATTAGGCTGCTCTGGTGCTCGTATTGTGGTAACGCTAATAAATGTTTTAAAACAAAATAACGGCAAAGTAGGAGTAGCATCAATATGTAATGGTGGTGGTGGTGCAGGTGCTATTATTATTAAAAATTGCTGATATTAAATGCGCTACGGAATTTGCATTTTAAATAGTATTGCTTTAAGAGCTTTGCCAAGCGATAAAAGTGAGATGACTTCTCAGGTTTTATTTGGCGAAAGTTTTGAAGTGTTGGAACAGAATTTAAACTGGCTCAAAATTAAATTGACTTTTGATGATTATGAAGGTTGGATAGACCAAAAGCAACAAATATCTTTATTAAAAGACGATTTTAATCTCTTACAAAAACAAAATCAGATTTTTATTTCCGATTTAGTAAATGTAGTTAGCTTTAATAAAACAGAAATGTTGACGCTTTCTTTGGGTGCCGAGCTGCCTCTATTTAAAAACAACTTTACACAGTTAAATAATTTCAATGCCCATTTTGAAGGTTCTGTTATCAGTGGGCAATCTGCTAAAAATAAGTTGATTGACATGGCGTATATGTATTTAAATACAGCTTATTTATGGGGAGGCAAAACGCCTTTTGGCATTGATTGTTCGGGCTTTACACAAATGGTTTATAAACTTAATGGTTATAAATTATTTCGCGATGCTTCACAACAGGCTACTCAAGGAGAATCACTTAGTTTTATAGAAGAAAGTGAACCAGGAGACTTAGCATTTTTTGATAATGAAGATGGTAAAATTGTTCACGTTGGTATTATTTTGGCTAAAAACCAAATTATTCACGCTCACGGTAAAGTTAGAATCGACTTGTTAGATCATAGTGGTATTTTTAATGTTGATACCAAAAGACATTCACATAAACTTAGAGTTATTAAAAAAATAATCTAAAAAAAAGCCTTAACTAAAAATAATTAAGGCTTTTTAATTTTATAAAAGATCAAAGTTATTCACCTTTTAAGGCGTCATAAGCTACTTTTATTTTTTTGTATTCCGCATCCATCCCAACATTCTCATAAATTCCCATAAGTGTTTGAACTACTGTGATATCGTCTTTTTTAATAGCATAAGCCTTTTCATAATAAGGTAGAACTTGTTTATATAAAAGTGCTAGTTCAGCTTTATATTTATCATATTTAGCAAAATCGCTTAAACTATTATTCATTTTATCAATAATGCTTGATTCTTTTTTACGATAAACATTTGCCAAATTGATATAGGCATCAAAATAAGCGGGTTTCAATTCAATTGCTTTATTGTAATATTTAATAGCATCGGCATCTTTATCTTGTTCGGCACTAATCACACCTAGATTAAAATATAAAACAGGTTCATTAGGATTTTTTTGAATAGCTTGATTCATCAATTCACCGAATTTCACTCTATTTCCCAATTTAATTTGCAAATCAGCTTCAGCCAATAATAAGTTATAATCATCTGGATCGGTTTCTCTTGCTTTGTTTATAGCATCTAAACCTTTAGCATTATCACCTAATTCACCATATAAATAGGCTATATTTTTGATAATAGCATTTTTGCGTGAAGGTGATACTTCATTTTTTGGATCAGTATATTTACCAGTTTTTAGCATTAAATCTCGTTGGTTTTTAGAACCAAAACTTTCATCTAAGCCAGTCTCGGTATTTTTAGCTGTAAAATCGGTTGAAATTCCTTTGTAGCCTAATTTGTTCAATTCAATATAATAGTTTAGAGCAATTTGGTTAGCTTTACCCAAATAGGCAGCATTTGCAGCGTTATCAAGCATAAAGGTATCTTTAGGACTCATTTTATAAATCTTGTTAAAATTTTCTGCTGATTTAATATAATCGCTTGCTTTATATTGATTTACGGCGATATCTCTAATATCCGAAATCAAACTGTTAAACAAAGGAGCTGCTTCATCCGAATAAACTTTTTTACCCAATTTATTTTCAAAATCTAGTAAATCGGTCAAAGCTTTAGCAGCTATATCATAAGCTACATCGGCTTCGGCAGGTTGTTTTTTAGCAATCTCGGCATATATTTTCCCCTTAATAAAGTAGAATTTTGCTTTAAGTTTGTCATCTGCGCTGGCAAGTAGTGCTTCGCATTGTTGAATTGACGTTTTAGCCAAGGTTAAATCATTGTTAGCGAGTGCTTTTTCGGCCACTTTAAGTTCGTTTTTTTGTCCGACTACTGTTATTGTAGCTAATAACATTAATCCTATTAATAAATGGTTTTTCATTTTGTTTTTAATTATAATTATTATTCTTCAGTTTGTAAATTCTCTTCGTTTGTAATATCATTTTCCGGTGCTTCAAATTCATCATCATTCATCACCTTAGCAACTGCTGCAATTGAATCATCATCTTTTATATTAATTAACTTAACACCTTGAGTTGCACGACCCATAACACGTAAATCAGATACTGCCATTCTAATGGTTAGTCCAGATTTATTGATTATCATTAAATCATCTGAATTTATTACATTTTTAATGGCAACCAACTTACCAGTTTTTTCGGTAATATTAATAGTTTTTACACCTTTTCCACCTCTATTAGTTATTCTGTAATCATCGATACTAGAACGTTTTCCATATCCATTTTCGGCAACTACAAGTACATCAGTATTAATATCATCAAAAGTAACCATTCCAATAACTTCATCTTCATCATTTTGAAGTGTAATTCCCTTAACACCCGAAGCATTTCTGCCCATTGGCCTGGTTTTGTTTTCTTCAAATCTAATGGCTTTACCTGATTTTACAGCAAGCATAATATGCGAATTGCCATTGGTTAATTTGGCTTCCAACAATTCATCATCTTCTCTAATAGTTATAGCGTTGATGCCATTTAATCTCGGTCTAGAATATTGTTCGAGCAGGGTTTTTTTAGTGATTCCTTTTTTTGTTGCCATCACAACATAATGACTATTAACATAGGCTTCATCTTTTAAATCTTGAGTGCAAATAAATGCTTTAACCTTATCATCTGGCTCAATATTTATAAGATTTTGAATGGCTCTACCTTTAGCAGTTTTGTTTCCTTCCGGAATTTCGTAAACACGCATCCAAAATACTTTTCCTTTTTGGGTAAAAAACATTAAATATTGATGGTTTGAGGCTACAAATAAATGTTCTAAGAAATCTTCACTTCTTGTAGAAACACCTTTTTGACCACGTCCGCCTCTATTTTGAATTTTATATTCTGATAAGTCTGTTCGCTTAATATAACCTGCATGCGAAATAGTTAAAACTACTTGAGAATCGGGAATCATATCTTCTATGCTCACATCGCCGCCACCGTATTCAATTAATGATCGTCGTTCATCACCATATTTTTCTTTTACGGTTAATAGTTCTTCTTTAATTATTGTCATGCGTCTTGACTCATTTGATAAAATATCTTTTAAATCAATGATGTATTTCATGATTTCGTCATATTCTGCACGCAGTTTATCTTGTTCTAAACCGGTGAGTTGTCTCAACCTCATCTCGACGATTGCTTTTGCTTGAATTTCGGATAATTCAAAATTTAACATCAACTTATCTTTAGCTTCGTCGGCATTACTTGAACTTCTTATTAAAGCAATTACTTTGTCAATATTATCGGATGCTATAATTAAGCCTTCCAAAATATGGGCTCTTGCTTCGGCTTTTATTAACTCATATTTAGTACGTCTTACAACAACATCGTGGCGGTGATTAACAAAATGTTTTATTAGATCTTTTAGATTTAACATTTCGGGTCTGCCGTGAACCAAAGCAATATTATTGACACTAAATGATGTTTGTAGCGATGTAAATTTAAAAAGTTTGTTTAATACCACATTAGGAACGGCATCACGTTTTAAAACATACACAATGCGCATCCCATTTCTATCCGATTCGTCGCGAATAGACGAAATACCGTCAAATTTCTTATCATTAATCAGGTCTGCAGTCCTTTTAATCATTTCTGCTTTATTGATTTGATATGGAATTTCGGTAACAATAATACAATCGCGTCCGTGTACTTCTTCAAAAGAAGTTTTTGCACGTATAATAATTCTTCCTCTTCCAGTCAAAAAGGCTTCTCTT
Source organism: Flavobacteriaceae bacterium (assembly GCA_036170135.1). Taxonomy (GTDB): domain Bacteria; phylum Bacteroidota; class Bacteroidia; order Flavobacteriales; family Flavobacteriaceae; genus CG1-02-35-72. The sequence continues at coordinate 15,721 of JAVHOP010000125.1, forward strand.
ACGCCTTCATATCCATAAATTGTACCACCAGTTGGAAAATCGGGCGCTTTTATAAATTTCATTAAACCTTCAATACTAATCTCCTTATCATCTATATAGGCAATGATACCATCAACCACTTCTGATAAATTATGAGGAGCCATATTGGTTGCCATCCCAACGGCAATACCCGAAGCACCATTTACCAATAAACCCGGAATTCGCGAAGGTAAAACAGTGGGTTCTAGTAAGGTATCATCAAAATTTAAACGATGGTCAACAGTGTCTTTTTCAATATCTGCCAACATATCTTCAGATATTTTTTTCATACGAACCTCAGTGTAACGCATCGCTGCAGGACTATCACCATCGACTGAACCAAAGTTACCTTGGCCATCTACAAGTTGATAACGCATACTCCATTCTTGCGCCATTCGCACCATGGCATCATAAACTGAAGTATCGCCATGAGGGTGGTATTTACCTAAAACTTCCCCAACAATTCTAGCCGATTTTTTATAACTGCCACTCGATTTAACTCCTAATTCGTGCATTCCAAAAAGAACCCTTCTGTGAACTGGTTTTAAGCCATCTCTAACATCGGGCAATGCTCTTGAAACAATTACAGACATTGAATAATCTATGTAAGAAGACTTCATTTCATCTTCAATAACTATAGGAATTAATTTTTCTGATTCTGCCATAAAAATATTTATTTCTTTATTGATTTATAAAGACGCAAGATACAACATTTGCTTGCTTTTTTGAAGGTAAAAAGTGGCCTTTTTTGTTAAAAATTATTAACAATTATGGAATATTGTAGAGACTTTATTTTAATTTTTAAACATTTAATTTCCTAATTTTACACTTGAATCAGTTTTTTGTAATGAAATACAGAAAAATCTACTAATTTTACCAGAATTAAAGTGATTTTATATGGACGATAATTTTTCACCTAAAGTAAAAGAAGTCATTGCATTTAGCAAAGAAGAAGCTTTGCGTTTAGGTCATGATTGTATTGGAACAGAGCATCTTATTTTAGGTATGTTACGCAAAAATGAAGGCGAAGCCATTGATATTTTAAATGCTTTAGATGTTGATTTAAAACATCTGAGAAAACAAGTTGAAAAATTAAATGCAAGTGATGATGTTTTTAAAGATGGTCTAAATAAACAGAGTTTACATTTGACAAAACAAGCCGAAAAAGCACTTAAAACAACTTTTTTAGAAGCTAAACTATACAAAAATGAAGCTATTAGTACCGCTCATTTATTACTTTGTATCTTGAGAAATGAATCGGATCCTACTACTAAATTAATGAACAAATTTGATATTGATTACGATGAGGTAAAATCTGTTTTTTTACAATTTTTTGGCACCAATAATGGCGAATCTGAGGAATTTAAATCTCCTAAAAACGAATTGCCTTTTGATGACGAAAATGAATCTAAAGAAAACCCATTAGAAACCCCTAAAATCACACCTTCAGCAAAATCTAAGACACCTGTTTTAGATAATTTTGGACGCGATTTAACGGTGCTTGCAGAAAATGGAAAATTAGATGCTGTTGTAGGGCGCCAAAAAGAAATAGAACGTGTGTGTCAGATTTTGAGCCGTCGCAAAAAGAACAATCCCTTGTTAATTGGAGAGCCGGGTGTAGGAAAATCGGCAATTGCAGAAGGATTGGCCCTGCGAATTGTTCAGCGTAAAGTATCACGGATTTTATTTGACAAGCGTGTAGTATCTTTAGATTTAGGTAGTTTGGTTGCCGGTACAAAATATAGAGGTCAGTTTGAAGAGCGCATGAAAGCTTTGATGAACGAACTCGAAAAAAATGATGACATCATCCTATTTATAGACGAAATACACACCATAATTGGCGCAGGTGGCGCAACTGGTTCTTTGGATGCTTCTAATATGTTTAAGCCCGCCTTGGCAAGAGGTGAAATTCAATGTATCGGTGCCACTACTTTAGATGAGTTTAGACAACATATTGAAAAAGATGGCGCTTTAGAACGTCGTTTTCAAAAGATATTAGTCGATCCAACCTCGGTTGATGAAACTATCGAAATTTTAAATAATATTAAATCAAAATATGAAGATCACCATCAAGTAACTTATACTGATGGCGCGATTAAAGCCTGTGTAAATCTTACAAATAGGTATATGACTGACCGATTTTTACCAGACAAGGCTATTGATGCACTTGACGAAGCTGGTTCGCGAATTCATATGACTAATATTGTAGTACCTCAACAGATTTTAGAACTCGAAAAACAACTCGAGGAAATAAAAATTCAAAAAAATCAGGTGGTGAAAAGTCAAAAATATGAAGAAGCCGCCAAGTTAAGGGACGATGGACAGAAAATTGAAAAAGCACTTCTAAATGAACAATTAAAGTGGGATGAACAAAGTAATCTCAATAGAGAAATAGTTACAGAAGATAATGTTGCCGAAGTCGTTTCTATGATGACTGGTGTCCCTGTTCATAGAGTTGCGCAAGCAGAAAGTATGCGTTTAGCCGATTTATTTCAGCTAATTTCTAAAAAGGTAATCGGCCAAGAAGAAGCTGTTGAAAAAGTTGTTAAAGCCATTCAGCGCAATCGCGTAGGACTAAAAGACCCTAACAAACCTATCGGAAGTTTTATTTTTCTCGGTCAAACTGGCGTCGGTAAAACACAATTGGCAAAGGTTTTGGCAACTGAATTATTTGATTCAGAAGACGCTTTGGTGCGTATTGATATGAGCGAATATATGGAAAAATTCGCCATCACACGATTAATCGGTTCGCCTCCAGGTTATGTTGGCTATGAAGAAGGCGGACAACTTACCGAGAAAATTAGACGAAAGCCTTATGCCGTAATTTTATTAGATGAAATAGAAAAAGCGCATCCCGATGTATTTAATATGTTGTTGCAGGTTTTAGATGACGGATTTCTAACCGATAGTCTTGGTAGAAAAATTGATTTTAGAAATTCAATTATTATTATGACTTCAAATATTGGTTCAAGGCAAATTAAAGATTTTGGACAAGGAGTTGGATTTGGTACAGCCTCTAAAAAAGATCAAGAAAGCGCCTATTCAAAAAGCGTTATTGAAAATGCACTTAAAAAAACTTTTGCGCCAGAATTTTTAAATCGTATTGATGATATCGTAGTTTTTAATTCCTTAGAAAAAGAAGATATCAATAAAATCATTGATATTGAATTGGCAAAATTGTTAAAGCGTATTGATAATTTGGGCTATACTTTGATTTTATCAGCTAAAGCAAAAGATTTTATTGCAGATAAAGGATTCGATAAACAATATGGCGCAAGACCCTTAAAAAGAGCCATTCAAAAATATATTGAAGATACGCTGGCTTCAGAAATTGTAAATTCAAAATTAGAAACCGGTGATAAAATTAAAATGGATTTAGATGAAGCCAATCAAACATTGTTTGTTAAAATAGAAAAGCCAAAAGCTACAAAAAATTAATAATTTGACTTTAAAATTGAACTTCAGATATAAGCTCTATAAAAGTCTAATAATATTATTGTTTTTAAGTTATAACTATAGCCATTCGCAAAATATCAATCTAGATTCTTGTGACACAATAACTTCTATCAAAGATAAATATGATTGTACTTTTAAAGTTTATAAACAGTCGCAAAACGAGCTCGACAAAACCTATAATTATTTATTGAGTAAACTCGATAAAAAAATTAAAATTTCTAAGGTTGAGGAACAAAAAAAAATTAATTCTCTAATACAATTCATAAAAAGAACTCAAAATCAATGGATTTTAACAAGCTATTACAACGCTAAAGTTCACGCCTCATATCAATTAACCACACTGCTGTCAGAAAGTGCTTTTTATCGCAGTAAAGCAAGCGAAAGCATCATCCACAATGCATTCCTTAAAACTTTAATCGACAGTTTAAATATAAACTGAGCTTCTGTTTAACGCTTAATATTTACTAAATTTGCAACATGCAACCTCAAATTAATATTAAAAACAAGAAAGCGCGTTTTGAGTACGAAATACTTGATACCTATATTGCAGGTCTTCAGTTAACCGGAACTGAAATTAAATCGATTAGGTTGAGCAAAGCTCGTATTACAGAAAGTTTTTGTGAATTCAATGATAAAGGCGATCTTTTTGTAATCAATATGACCATTGATGAATATATTAATGGAACCGTTTATAATCACAAACCAAAGAGTGAACGGCGTTTGTTATTACAAAAAAGAGAACTTAAAAAGCTTCAAAAAGAAGTCAGAAATATTGGTCTTACTATTATTCCTTTGCATTTATTTTTAACAGATAAAGGCTGGGCGAAACTTAAAATTGCGCTTTGTAAAGGCAAAAAAACTTATGATAAGCGCGATGTTATTAAAGATCGTGACAATAAAAGAAGCTTAGACCGTGTTAAAAAACAACATATTAAATGATGATTCATTTTTTTAAACTCATCCGATTTAAAAATTTAATTATCATCGCCTTTTGCCAAATTATTTTTAAATATTCATTTTTAAACAAAAGCGGAATTGCGTTGCAATTATCGACATCGCACTTTTTGCTACTCCTCTCATCCCTTCTTTTTATTGCAGCCGCCGGATATATTATCAATGATATTTACGATTTAGAATCCGATAAAATAAACAAACCGCAGGCGGTAATTATAGGCTCAAAAATAAGTGAAACTAGCGCTTTAAAAATCTATTTCCTTTTTAACGTTATGGGATTAGTTTTAGCTTACTATCTGTCTTACGCTATTAACCACCTCAACTATGCACTGTTGTTTTTGGGTTTGGCATTTGGACTTTTAAAATATTCACAATCGTGGAAAACTATTTTTATTTTGAAGAATATTTCTGTGGCTTTTTTAGTGAGTTCAAGCATATTGATTTTAGGGTTTTACGATGTTTTTCCAAGTACAAACCATGATAATGCTTCAAATCAATATCTTGTTTTAAATTGTATTATAGTTTATTTTATATTTTCTTTCTTAACAAATCTCATTCGTGAAATCGTAAAAGATATTGAAGATGTGATAGGAGATGAAAAGCGAAAAACGCGAACCTTGATTTCGGTTTATGGCATCAAAAAAACCAAACTAATTATCGGCTTTTTAAATGCCATTTTAATCTTTCTAATCGCCTATTTTACCTATCAATATTTTAGATTTAAGGTCTTGCCGTTTAGCTATATGATGGGTTTTGTTTTAATACCTTCTGTTTTAAATTTGGCATTCCTTACAAAAGCTAAAACCAAAAAGGATTTTGAAAATAGCAGTCGATTGTTAAAGTTATTGATGATATTTGGCATTGCTTCTATTGCTCTAATTTTTTAAAAAATTATTATGGATATTGAAATACTAAACTCAAAACAACTCATCCTCGCATCGGGCTCTCCAAGACGACAATCTTTTTTAAAAGAATTGGGTTTAAATTTTAAGATTGAGTTAAAAGACATTGAAGAAACATATCCTAAACATCTTAAAAAAGAAGCAATTACAAATTATTTAGCCTTAAAAAAGGCGCATGCCTTTACCAATTTATGTGAAGATGATATTCTCATTACCGCCGATACTATTGTTTGGTTTAAACATAAAGCTCTGGGAAAACCTGAAAATATTGAGCAAGCCAAAGAGATGCTTAAAAAATTATCCAATCATAAACATTTGGTAATTACGTCTGTATGTCTTAAAAATTTAAAAAAAGAAAAAGTCTTTAGTTGCACTACTAAAGTTTATTTTGATAAACTGAGCGATAAAGTCATAGACTATTACCTTAAAAATTACAAACCATTAGATAAGGCTGGCAGTTATGGTATTCAGGAATGGATTGGTTTTGTAGGTGTAAAAAAAATTAAGGGAAGTTATTTTAACGTCATGGGATTTCCTGTTCATAAATTCTATAAAGAATTAACGGCTTTCTAAAGTGCTAACCCATTATAATTTTTAATTTTGCCAAAACTAAATTACAATATGAAAAAATATACGTTTACCGAAAAAAAAGACACAAGATCAGGATTTGGAGCAGGTTTATCGGTTTTAGGAAATACCAATCCCAATGTTGTGGCATTGTGTGCCGATTTGATTGGATCTTTAAAGATGGATGACTTTGTAAAAAATCATCCTGACCGTTTTTTTCAAACTGGTATTGCAGAAGCAAATATGATTGGCATGGCTGCAGGTTTAACTATAGGTGGTAAAATTCCTTTTACAGGCACTTTTGCCAATTTTTCAACCGGACGCGTTTATGATCAAATCCGTCAATCGGTTGCTTATTCTGGTAAAAACGTTAAAATTTGTGCGTCGCACGCGGGTTTAACTTTGGGTGAAGATGGCGCAACTCATCAAATTCTTGAAGACATTGGTTTGATGAAAATGTTGCCTGGAATGGTTGTAATAAATCCTTGTGATTATAACCAAACTAAAGCAGCAACAATTGCTATTGCCGAATATTTTGGTCCCGTTTATTTGAGATTTGGAAGACCTGCTGTTCCAGTTTTTATTCCCGAAGATCAGAAATTCGAAATCGGGAAAGCCTTAAAATTAACCGAAGGTAAAGATGTTACCATCGTTGCAACTGGTCATTTAGTTTGGGAAGCTTTGCAGGCATCAGAAATACTCGAAGAAAAAGGTATCAGTGCCGAAGTTATAAATATCCACACCATAAAACCACTAGATGAAAACGCCATTTTAGCATCTGTATTAAAAACAAAATGTTTAGTTTCTTGCGAAGAACATAATATTTTAGGTGGCTTAGGGGAAAGTATTTCTCGCGTTTTAGTTCAGAATTTACCGGTTCCTCAGGAATTTGTTGCCGTTCAAGATAGTTTTGGAGAATCTGGAACTCCAGCTGAACTTATGGATAAATACAAATTAAATAAAGAGGCTATTGTTGAGGCTGCAATAAAGGTTCTCGCAAGAAAATAAATTTAACAATAAATCGTTATAAAACTGATTATTAACCATTAAAAAATTAAATTATGCAAAAAAATCTATTATTATTTATTGTTGTAGCCTTTTTAAGTGCTCAAAGTTTTTCTCAATTTAAGTTTGGTGTTAAAGGTGGACTAAACTACAATTTTGCTGGAAATATTACCGAAGTTAACCATAGCAATGTGTTTAGTTCTGAAAACAAAGCAGGATTTCACCTCGGTTTATGGTCGCGTTTTTCATTAGTAGGATTTGGCTTACGCCCTGAAATTGTTTATTCAGAACTTAAAAGTCAATATCAATTGAGTTCAAGAACCACACTCAAAACTAGAAAAATTGATATTCCTGTTTTACTTGACAAGAAATTGGGCCCATTACATTTTTTTGGAGGACCTGCTTTTCAATATTTTTTAACATCTGACTTCAAAACTTCTGATATTGGAAGTGTCGACTTTAATAAATTCACGTTAGGGACACAAGTCGGTCTAGGATTAGAATTTGGCAACTTAGGCGTTGATGCACGTTGGGAAAAAGGCTTTTCTAATAATCTAACAGCTGTCTTAATTAGCTCTACAACCAATCTTAATTTAGATAATCGCCCCAATCAAATTATTATAAGCGTTTATTATAACCTTTTATAAATTAGATTTATACAACAAAGAAGGCGCACCAAATTGGTGCGCCTTCTTTGTTGATTATTTATCAATTTCTATTAAGAATCTTTGTCTAAATAATTAGGAATGCCGTCGCCATCGCTATCATCATCATTTAGGTTGCCATTGTGATTGGTATCTTCATCTTTGGTTAATTTGCCATCGCCATCATCATCTTTATCTAAAAAGTTGGCGATTCCATCACCATCAGTATCATCGTCAAAAACAGTTCCATTACCATTGACATCCTCATTTTTGGTTAGAACAGTATCGCCATCGTCATCCCCATCGAGATAATTTGGAAAGCCATTGCCATTTGTATCGTCATTTGCTACTTCTCCATCATTATTTACATCTTCTAAATAAGAATAAATTCCGTCTCCATCGTGGTCTGTTCGTCTTACCTCATTTAATTCAATTTTAAAAATCAGCGGGTTATTAGCAGGGATTAAACCCGTTGCACTTTGCGCATAACCCAAACCAGAGGGGAAAAATAAGTAGCCTTTTCCGTTATTTACATAAGAAAGTGATTCGTCTGCGTTAATAATTTTATCGCCACCTTTAAAGTGTGGAAAACCATATTTCCAACCTTGTACCACTTGAGTTAAATCTAACCAAGCCAATATTCTACTGTCAAATTTTGTACTATCTAGCAAAAAACCCGCATATTTAACTAGAATAGAGTCAGAACGAGTTGGCGCTATGGTTATCCCAGTTCTTTCTGATAAGTAATAAAATTTATAAGCAATAGTATTTAAGGTAACATCTTCAGAAATTACATCTAAATATAAAGGTCTTTCGCCGTTTTTAATGGTGTAAAGATTACCATCATTATTCAAATAATGCGTCTGTAAATATTTCACTAAAGAGTCATTATCTTTTAATGATTGTTCTGCTGGATCTACAACCACCGTTGTTATTGGGTTCTTATTTTTACTACAGGCAACCAACATCAGCAAGCCAATGCTTATAATTGTAATGATATTTCTTAAACTCATGTATTTATTATTTTGCGTTGCAATTTACAATTTTATCTCAATAAAATAAGCCTATAAAATTCATCATAGGCTTATAGATTCAGCTTTAACAAAACTTTAAAAGTTTTATTTAAAATTTATTTTTCTGATGCGAAGGTTTAAAGGCGTTACCTCTAAATATTCATCATCTTTGATATATTCCATACATTCTTCAAGTGAAAAATCTATTTTGGGAACAATTTTAACACTTTCGTCAGTACCAGAAGCTCTCACATTTGATAATTTTTTACCTTTTATCAAATTTACACTCATATCTTCTTGCTTATTATTCTCGCCAACAACTTGACCTTTATAGATTTCCTGATTTGGATCGATAAAAAAGCGACCTCTATCTTGCAATCTGTCAATAGCATAAGCAGTGGCTTTACCTGTTTCCGATGAAATGATAGCCCCATTTACATTGTTGTTTAAATCACCTTTCCACACATCAAAACCTCTAAGTCGGTGGTTAATAATGGCTTCACCTTGAGTGGCAGTCAATACTTTATTTCGCAAACCAATCAATCCGCGCGAAGGAATATCAAATTCGAGATGTTGTAAATCGCCTTTAGGTTCTATAACCATTAAATCGCCTTTGCGCAAACTCACTAAATTGATGACTTTGCTAGATCCCGACTCGGGAACATCTACAACCAAAATTTCGTAGGGTTCACATTTTTTGCCGTCAATTTCTTTGATGATTACTTGTGGGCGTCCAACTTGTAATTCGTAGCCTTCTCTGCGCATGGTTTCAATTAAAATTGATAGATGTAAAATTCCTCTGCCAAACACATTGAATTTGTCTTCTGAATCGGTTGCTTCAACGCGAAGGGCAAGATTTTTTTCAATCTCTTTGTAAAGGCGCTCTCTTAGATGTCTTGAAGTCACAAATTTACCATCGTTACCGTAAAATGGTGAGTTGTTTATTGTAAACAACATACTCATAGTTGGCTCATCAATGCTAATTCTAGGCAATGTTTCAGGGTTTTCTAAATCGGCGATGGTATCACCAATTTCAAATCCTTCTATTCCGGTAATGGCACAAATATCGCCACTTCTAACCTTTGCAACACGTACTTTCCCCAAGCCTTCAAAAACATGAAGCTCTTTAATTCTGACTTTTACTAGTTTACCGTCTTTTTTGCAAAGCATATAATCTTTGGCTTCTTCTAAATCGCCTCTAAAAACACGCCCAATAGCTATTCTTCCTGTAAATGCAGAAAAATCAAGAGATGTGATTTGCATTTGAGGTGTTCCTTTGCGATAAGGTGCTTCGGGAATTTCGGATAAAATGGTATCTAAAAGTGCAATAATATTATCGGTAGGTTTTTGATAATCATAACTCATCCAACCTTGTTTAGCTGAGCCATAAACAGTTTTAAAGTTCAATTGATCTTCGGAAGCATCTAGCGCAAAAAATAAATCGAAAACTTGCTCATGAACGATGTCTGGGGTGCAATTTTCTTTATCAACTTTATTAATAACCACGATTGGTTTTAAACCTAGTTCAATGGCTTTTCCCAATACAAAACGGGTTTGTGGCATGGCGCCTTCAAAGGCATCTACCAAAAGTAACACGCCATCGGCCATTTTTAAAACGCGTTCTACTTCTCCACCAAAATCAGCGTGTCCGGGTGTATCTATTACATTAATTTTAACTTTTTTATAGGTAATTGAAACATTTTTAGACAGAATAGTAATACCGCGTTCGCGTTCTAAATCATTGCTGTCTAGCAACAATTCTACATGATGTTTACGTTCATCTAAAATCTTTGCTTGGTCTATAATTTTATCAACCAAAGTAGTTTTACCGTGGTCAACGTGGGCTATAATTGCTATGTTTCTAATTGATTGCATTCACTTCTTTTTTGAACGTGCAAAAGTAGTGCTATTATTTGATTATAAAGGTAGTTTATTTTAATTTTAAAAATTAACTACTAATTATCAATAAATCAATAACTTTTAGTTAAACAATTGCTACAAACAAGTCGTCTTCAATTTTGTAAACTTTGGCTAAATTGAATTTTGTGAGTCCTTTTATAGTTTTATCCCACTGTTTGTTACTCAAACCCGATTGTGTTTTTAAATTGGCTAATAATATAGGTGTATTTGATTTTAATATTTTTAAAACTATTTTTTCATCTTCGGTCAATTCAATTTTTGGCATGCGAATTTCGGGTTTCATTTGCGGAAAAAGCAGTACATCTTGAATGGAAGCATTATTAGTCATCAACATCACTAAACGATCTAGACCGATACCAATACCAGAAGTTGGAGGCATACCATATTCTAAGGCGCGCAAAAAATCTTGGTCAATAAACATCGCTTCGTCATCACCTTTTTCTGATAATTTTAATTGATCTTCAAAACGTTCGCGTTGGTCAATCGGATCATTTAATTCGGAATACGCATTGGCTAATTCTTTGCCGTTTACTATCAACTCAAAGCGTTCGGTAAGCGCAGGATTTGAACGATGTTCTTTTGTAAGCGGACTCATTTCTTTGGGGTAATCTATTATGAAAGTTGGCTGAATAAAAAGGTGTTCACATTTTTCACTAAATAATTCATCTATCATTTTACCAATACCCATCGTCTCATCAACTTCAATACCAACTTGTTTGCAAACATCGCGCAAAGCGACTTCATCCAAACCTGCAATATCAAAACCTGTGTGTATTTTAATAGCTTCTAAAATGGGAACTCTTGGGTAAGGCGCTTTAAATTCAATTTCATTTTTACCTAAAGTAACCTTTGTTTTATTGTTAGATTCAAGCGCTACACGTTCGAGCAATTGCTCGGTTGTATCCATCATCCAATGATAATCTTTATAAGCCACATACAATTCTAGAATTGTAAATTCGGGATTATGCGTGCGGTCCATGCCCTCGTTTCTAAAATCTCTAGCAAATTCGTAAACAGCATCAAATCCGCCAACAATCAAACGTTTTAAATACAATTCATTGGCAATTCTTAAATACAAAGGCATATCTAAAGCGTTGTGATGCGTCATAAACGGGCGAGCTGTAGCGCCGCCGGGAATGGGTTGTAAAACTGGTGTTTCAACTTCTAAATAACCGCGTTCATTAAAAAACTGACGCATGGTATTGGTTATTTTTGTCCGTTTTATAAAAGTTTCTTTTACGTAATCGTTAACTATTAAATCGACATAGCGCTGGCGATAACGCATTTCGGGGTCGCTAAAGGAATCGTGAATATTGCCTTCGGCATCTTTTTTTACAATCGGAATTGGTCTTAACGATTTTGATAAAACGGTTAGTTCTTTCGCTTTAATTGATATTTCGCCAACGTGAGTTTTAAAAACGTCGCCTTTTATGCCTATAATATCGCCAATATCTAATAAGTGTTTAAATACTTCATTGTAAATTACTTTATCATCACCGGGAGCGAGCTCATCGCGATTTACATATATTTGCATGGAGCCACTCGAGTCTTTAAGCTCTGTAAACGAAGCCTTTCCCATGATGCGACGGCTCATCATTCTGCCTGCTACCACGACTTCTTTTCCTTCAAACTTTTCAAAATTTTCAATGAGTTCTTTGGTGAGGTTAGTCACTTTAAACTGTGCGGCCGGATAAGGGTTTATTCCTAATTCGCGCAAGCGTTTTAGCGAGGTTCTTCGTACAATTTCTTGTTCTGATAACTGCATAATCAATAATTTATGGCTATTTTTTAGTGTGCAAATATAGTTTTTATGCAAAGATAATTAAACTAAAAGCGCGCATTTTATATTTTGTACTCGGTTTTTTTTTAAGACCTTTGAAAAAAATACAAATGAGTTTTTGGCGTGTAATCTTAGCGATTTTTTGTCCACCTTTTTCTGTAATTGGCAAGGGATGTGGCTCAATTCTCATCGTATTTTTATTAACCTTAGCGGGATGGGTTCCTGGAGTAATTGCCGCTTTAATTATCTTAAACAACCCTAAAAATTGATGAAAAGCATTTATTTACAAGACCTTGGCACGCTGGACTATAAAAAAGCATGGGATTACCAGGAAACATTATTTGATGAAATTATTCAGATAAAACGAAAAAACAGAAATGAAAATTTAAAACTTCCAACTACAAATCACTTTCTCTTTGTAGAACATCCACATGTTTACACCTTGGGAAAAAGTGGCGATTTTAACAATTTATTACTAACCGAAAATCAATTAAAAGATAAAGGGGCAACATTTTATAAAATAAATCGCGGTGGTGACATTACTTATCACGGGCCAGGACAAATTGTTGGTTATCCTATTTTAGATCTCGATAATTTTTTTACTGATATTCATAAATATATGAGGTATTTAGAAGAATCTATTATTAGAACCGTTGCCGAATACGGACTTAAAGGCGAAAGAAGCGAAGGCGAAACCGGTGTTTGGCTAGATGTAGGAACGCCATTTGCCCGAAAAATTTGTGCTTTAGGTGTACGGAGTAGTCGTTGGGTGACGATGCACGGATTTGCTTTAAACGTCAATACTGATTTGGGCTATTTCGACAATATTATTCCGTGTGGCATTCGTGGCAAAGCCGTTGCTTCTATGAAAGGTGAATTGGGCAGACAAATAAATCAGAACGAAGTGAAAGAAAAAATTTTAAAACATTTTGCCGAATTATTTGAAGCTAAATTTCTATCTATAAATGATTGAAAAACCTAATTTTACTAGAAGTTCCAAGTATTCAATAGACTTCCATTTTTTAAAGTTCGAATTTTAATTGTTCTGGTAATAATCTAAACGATTTTCGATGTAAAGCAGTTATTCCAAATTCTCTTATCGCTTCTCGGTGTTGTTTTGTTGGATATGCTTTATTTTTATTCCAATGATATTGTGGAAAATCTAAATGCATTG
>JAVHOP010000126.1:0-7811 GCA_036170135.1 Flavobacteriaceae bacterium
AAAAATCATCCGGGATTATTCCGAAAAGCTTTGTTTATTTCTAACCAAGAATTGCATTGGATTCGTACGGATTTAGCATTAAAAGTTGGTGAATTGTTAAAAGTGAAATGCCGTATTCGTTATAGACAACCATTGCAAGAAGCTATTTTATATCAATTTGATGAGGGATTGTATGTTGAATTTATTCAGCCGCAATCAGCCATTACCGAAGGACAATTTGCAGCTTGGTATTTAGAAAAAGAATTGGTAGGTTCTGGCGTAATTTCGTAAGTTTACAACGCATTTAATAAGTATTCTATTAATATGAAGCGACTATTATTTTTTTCACTTTTGCTGATTTCTATGTTTGCCTTTTCGCAAGAAGATGCTTGGGTTTATTTTTCCGATAAACCAAATGCTTCAACTTATTTAGCAAATCCATTGACGATGCTTACGCAACGCTCGATAAATAGACGTTCAAAACAAGGAATAGCGCTAGATAATAAAGATATTCCGATTGCTTTAAATTATATCAATCAAGTTGAAAATTCAGTAGGCATTGTCGTTAAAGCAAAATCTAAATGGTTAAATGCAGTTCATGTTTTTGGTTCTGAAGCCAATATTAAAGCGCTTAAATCTAATTTGAATTTTGTATCATCCATACAATTTGCAAATAAAAATATTGCTTTTAAGGGATTGAAAATTAGTGATGTAAAAACAAAATCTAAATTAGAAAACACCACTACAAATTTTAATTATGGATCTTCGGCAACACAAATTAATATGCTTCACGGCAATTATTTACATCAGCAAAATTATACAGGAGCTGGAATGATTATAGCTGTAATAGATGCTGGTTTTCCGGGAGTAAATACTTTAAGCGCTTTTCAGCGCATGCGTGATAACAACCAAATTTTGGGCGGGTATGACTTTGTAAATCGTTCAACAAATTTTTATACCGGGATGTCTCATGGCGCCTCTGTTTTGTCAACAATGGCGGGATTTGTTGATGGTAGTTTGGTAGGTACTGCGCCCGATGCACAATACTATTTATTTATATCAGAAGATAATAATAACGAAACGCCTTTAGAAGAAAGTCTTTGGGTTGAAGCAGCCGAAAGGGCCGATAGTTTGGGAGTTGATGTTATCAATACTTCATTAGGTTATACCACTTTTGATAATCCGGCTTATGATTATACATATGCAGATATGAATGGCAGCACCACTTTTATTTCAAGAGGCGCCGAAATTGCTTTTTCACGTGGCATGATTGTAGTAAATGCTGCTGGAAATGAAGGAGCAGGTTCTTGGCATTTTATTTCGGCTCCTGCCGATGCGACTTCAGTTTTAAGTGTTGGAGCAGTAGATGCGAATCAAGTGGCGGCATCTTTTAGTTCTTATGGTCCGACCTTTGATGGCAGAGTAAAACCAGATATTGATGCCATGGGATTATCGGCTGTATTTGTAAACAGCTCAGACATTGTTTCTTCTGGTGATGGCACGTCGTTCGCTTCGCCAATTATGGCAGGTTTGGTAGCTTGTTTATGGCAAGCACACCCCAATGCAACCAACGCCCAAATTACGGAGGCTATTAAAAATACGGGGAGTTTATCTGCAAATCCAACTGCACAAATGGGCTATGGTATCCCAAATTTTCAATCGGCTTTTACAACCTTAGATATTAAAGAAAATAGCTTACAAACATTAGATTTCTTTCCAAATCCGGCAAGGGAAATAGTTTTTATAAATGCACCACAATCAACCTCCGTTAAGGTTAAAATTATGGATATTTTAGGAAAAACCATTATTCAGAAAACAGTTAAACATCTTGAATCTGTCAATGTATCTTTTTTAGCGCGTGGCATGTATGTGATTAATTTGAATACAGAAAATCAGCAAAAAACTTTTAAATTGATTAAGCAGTAAATGGCAAATTCAGTCACAAAATTATTTGGTATAAAATATCCCATTATTCAGGCGGGAATGGTTTGGGTAAGTGGTTATAAATTGGCTTCGGCGGTTAGCAATGCGGGTGGCTTGGGTTTGATTGGTGCTGGTTCTATGTATCCCGATGTATTGCAAGAACATATTACAAAATGTAAACAAGCTACCGATAAACCCTTTGGGGTGAATATTCCACTATTTTACCCCGATTTAGAAAAAATTGTAAAAATTATTATTGACGAAGGCGTCAAGATTGTGTTTACCTCAGCTGGAAATCCCAAACTTTTAACCAAACAATTACAAGATGAAGGCATTAAAGTCGCTCATGTAGTGAGCAGTGTTAAATTCGCTCTAAAATCGCAAGAAGCCGGCGTTGATGCGGTTGTTGCCGAAGGTTTTGAAGCAGGCGGTCATAATGGACGAGAAGAAACGACAACTTTTACTTTGATTCCGATGGTAAAAGAACAATTAAATATTCCGTTGATTGCGGCAGGTGGTATCGCTACCGGACGTGGAATGTTGGCGGCAATGGTTCTTGGCGCTGATGGTGTACAAATAGGAAGTCGGTTTGTTGCCAGTTTAGAGTCATCGGCACATCAAAATTTCAAAGATATTATAGTAAATACACCTGATGGCGGAACAGAATTGACTTTAAAAGAGTTGATGCCAGTACGATTGATAAAAAATAATTTCTATACTCAGATTCAGAAATTGTATCAAAATAAAGCTTCTGCCGAAGAATTGCAAACTTTGTTAGGACGCGCTCGCGCTAAGAAAGGCATGTTTGAAGGCGATTTAAACGAAGGAGAACTAGAAATTGGTCAGGTAGCCGGATTGATTCATCAAATTTTACCTGCAGGTGTAATAGTTGATGAAATTATAGCCGAGTTTTTATCCGCTAAAGCGCAAGTAGCTACTTTATAAAAAATATTATAAAAATAAAAAAGCCATCGTTCGATGGCTTTTTTATCATATTCATTTTTAATTAAAATATTTTTAAGGCGTCTAAGGCTTTCATCACCTCTCTTACATGAGCTGCCGATCCTTCTAATAAATCATATTCTTCCTTATTTAATTTAAGTTCGATGATTTTTTCGATGCCGTTTTTTCCTAATTTAACGGGAACCCCTAAAGCGATATTTTCCATGCCGTATTCGCCATTTAGCATGGCGCAAACCGGAAAAATTCGTTTTTGATCTTTGACGATGGCTTCTACCATTTGAGCAGCAGCAGCTCCGGGAGCATACCAAGCCGAAGTTCCTAATAGGTTTACAATTTCACCACCACCTGTTTTGGTTCGTTCTACGATTTCGTTAATTTTTGACATTGGCAATAAATCGGTTATCGGAATTCCACCAACCGTTGTGTAACGAGGAAGCGGCACCATTGTGTCGCCGTGACCGCCCATTAAGATTGCTTGAATATCTTTTGGTGAGCAGTCGAGTTCGGTAGCGATAAAGGCTCTATAACGGGCTGTATCTAAAACACCCGCCATTCCGAAAACTTTGCTTGCTGGTTTTTTGGCGGTTAAATAAGCGGCGTAAACCATAACGTCAAGCGGATTTGAAACGATAATTACAACAGCATCTGGAGAGTGTTCAATAACTTGTTCGGTAACTGCTTTAACTATTTTTGCGTTGGTTGCAATTAAATCGTCACGTGTCATTCCTGGTTTTCTTGGAATTCCAGAAGTAATAACTACCACATCAGAGTTAGCTGATTTGCTGTAATCATTAGTGGCACCGGTAACTCTGGTGTTAAAATAATTGATAGGAGCCGACTCCCAAATATCTAAAGCCTTGCCTTCGGCAAGGTTCTCTTTGATATCGAGCAAAACGACTTCGTTTGCAACTTCATTTAGTGCGAGAACATTAGCACAGGTTGCACCTACATTTCCTGCGCCTATTACGGTTACTTTCATTTTATTTAAATTTACTTGTGTTATATATTAAATATCAATATTTGCATAGACGGCATTTTTTTCGATAAACTCACGTCTTGGTGGCACATCGTCTCCCATTAACATCGAGAAAACCCGGTCGGCTTCTGATAAACTATCAATAGTTACCTTGCGAAGTGTTCTGAATTCAGGATTCATAGTGGTATCCCATAATTGCTCAGCGTTCATTTCTCCTAAACCTTTGTATCGTTGAATGGCAGCGCCTCCGCCCATTTGTTGATTGATTAAATCGCGTTGATCTTCGCTCCAAGCATATTCTTTTTTAATTCCTTTTTTAACCAAATACAAAGGAGGTGTAGCAATATAGACATGACCAGCTTCAATAAGTTCGCGCATATATCTAAAAAAGAAAGTCAGAATCAAGGTTGTAATATGGCTACCATCTACATCGGCATCGGTCATAATAACCACTTTATGATAGCGCAATTTTAAAAGGTTTAAGGCTTGACTATCTTCTTCGGTTCCAATGGTAACACCTAAAGCGGTGTACATGTTTTTAATTTCTTCATTCTCAAAAGCGCGATGGCGCATGGCTTTTTCTACATTCAATATTTTACCTCTTAAAGGTAAAATGGCTTGAAATACGCGATCTCTTCCTTGTTTTGCAGTTCCACCAGCCGAATCGCCTTCCACTAAAAATAGTTCACATTTCTCTGGGTCAATTTCGGAACAGTCGCTCAGTTTGCCAGGCAAACCACCAATAGACATCACCGATTTGCGTTGAACCATTTCGCGTGCTTTTTTAGCTGCGTGACGGGCTTGAGCTGCCAAAATTACCTTTTGAACAATGATGCGCGCATCATTGGGATTTTCTTCTAAATAATCGGTTAACATTTCAGAAACAGCTTGACTTACCGCGGCAGTTACATCGCGATTTCCAAGTTTTGTTTTGGTCTGACCTTCAAATTGTGGTTCGGCGACTTTTACCGAAATAATTGCTGTAAGACCTTCCCTAAAGTCATCGCCGGCAATTTCGAATTTTAACTTATCTAACATGCCAGAATTGTCGGCATATTTTTTAAGGGTTCCCGTTAAGCCACGTCTAAATCCGGCAAGATGTGTACCGCCTTCGTGGGTATTGATATTGTTGACATAAGAATGTAGGTTTTCAGCATAAGAGCCATTATAAACCATCGCCACTTCTACAGGAATACCATTCCGTTCACCTTCAATACTGATAATTTTTTGAATAATGGGTTCTCTTGATTCATCGAGGTATTTAATAAATTCAGGCAAACCAATTTCGCTATAAAAAACCTCAGTGATAAAATTCCCTTTATCGTCTTTTTCTCTCTTATCCGTTAAGGTTAGTCTTATTTTTTTATTCAAAAATGAGAGCTCTCTCAATCGCGTAGCTAAAGTTTCGTAGCTATATTCAATTGGAATTTGAAATATTTCAGGATCTGCTAAAAAGGTAACCGTTGTGCCTCTTTTTGTTGTTTCTCCCACAACTTTTACAGGATATAAAGCTTTTCCTTGAGAATATTCTTGTTGCCATATTTTGCCTTCGCGAAAAACTTCAGCTTTTAAGGAGATAGAAAGTGCATTTACAACCGAAACGCCAACGCCGTGTAATCCGCCGGAAACCTTATAAGAATCTTTATCAAATTTACCGCCGGCACCAATTTTGGTCATAACCACTTCAAGAGCCGAAACGCCTTCTTTTTTATGGAGATCAACGGGAATTCCACGTCCATTATCCGCAACCGAAACAGAATTGTCTTCGTTTATGATGACATCAATAGTATCGCAATGACCTGCCATCGCCTCATCAATAGAGTTGTCAACTACTTCGTAAACCAAATGATGCAAACCTCTTGTACTCACATCTCCAATATACATTGACGGGCGTTTTCGCACGTGCTCCATTCCTTCTAAAGCCTGAATACTATCGGCCGAATAATTATCTTTTTGTGGTTCTTCACTCATTGTAAAAAGTCTTTTTTTGAAAAAAATTATTAACAGACAAATATACGTATTTAGGCTTGTTTATAAGGGAATTTGATTCATTTTAAACGTTTAAGTTATTAACAATTTATATAAACATATAAACAGTTATTCCACAACGTAATACTGCGTTTTAAATTAAAAAAAAGCACCTAAACAAAGACTGTTTAGGTGCTTTTAAAATAATAAAATATGTTTCTAATTTTATGCTGACTTTTTTATAAAAGTCGGCTAATTTTTTAAATTATTTTTTCATTTTAAAAAAGTATTTAAACCATATAAATTATTTATAAGCTGATTCATGAACCTTGCTCACAGCTCTGCCGGAAGGGTCGTTCATATTTTTAAACGAAGCGTCCCATTCAAGTGCAATGGGTGTACTACACGCCACCGACGGAACCGATGGTACTGTCAATGCCGCAGCATCAGACGGATAGAATTCTTCAAAAATTGAGCGGTAATAAAACTCTTCTTTTGCTGTTGGGGTTTGCAAAGGGAATTTGTATTTGGCATTTTTTATTTGCTCATCGGATACTGCTTCATTAACGACCTTTTTTAAGGTGTCAATCCAGTTGTAACCAACACCGTCTGAAAATTGTTCTTTCTGACGCCAAGCTACGCTTGCTGGTAAATATTTTTCAAATGCTTTTCGCAAGACCCATTTTTCCATACGGTCTTTGGTAATCATTTTATCTTGTGGATTGATGCGCATGGCTACATCCATAAATTCTTTATCTAAAAAAGGTACCCGTCCTTCAATGCCCCAAGCAGCTAGCGATTTATTCGCCCTCAAGCAATCGTATTGATAGAGTTTTTGGAGTTTACGAACGGTTTCTTTGTGGAATTCCTCAGGATTTGGTGCCTTATGAAAATAGAGATAACCACCAAATAATTCGTCAGCGCCCTCTCCAGATAAGACCATTTTTACACCCATTGATTTGATAACACGCGCCATCAAAAACATCGGAGTTGAAGCTCTAATTGTAGTAATATCATAAGTTTCAAGATGGTAAATTACTTCTCTTATCGCATCTAAACCTTCTTGAATGGTAAATTCAATTTCGTGGTGAACGGTATCGATATGATTGGCAACTGTTCTCGCTGCCGCTAAATCGGGTGAACCTTTTAATCCTACCGAAAAAGAGTGTAGCTGGGGCCACCAAGCTTTTTGAGTATCGTCTGATTCAATGCGTTTATCGGCATAAATTTTTGCAATTGCCGAAGTAATAGACGAGTCTAAACCTCCTGATAACAGTACGCCATAGGGCACATCTGACATTAACTGACGATGAATGGCAGCCGAAAGAGCCTCATGAATATCCTCAATGTTAGTTACATTATCTTTAACGGCGTTATAATCTTCCCAATCTCTTTTGTACCATTGAATCAATTCACCATCTTTGCTAGAATAATAGTGTCCCGGAGGAAAAATTTCGATTTTAGAACAATAGCCTTCTAGAGCTTTTAGCTCGGATGCAACATAATACGTCCCATTTTTATCCCAACCTTGGTAAAGCGGAATAATTCCCATATGATCTCTAGCAATAAAGTAGGTGTCATG
This sequence comes from Flavobacteriaceae bacterium, assembly GCA_036170135.1. Lineage (GTDB taxonomy): Bacteria > Bacteroidota > Bacteroidia > Flavobacteriales > Flavobacteriaceae > CG1-02-35-72. The sequence continues at coordinate 7,392 of JAVHOP010000126.1, forward strand.
TTCTGCATCGTATAAAGCGAAAGCGAATATCCCGTTTAGGTCATCAATAAAATCAACGCCTTTTTCTTTGTAAAGTGCTAAAATAACTTCACAATCTGATTTTGTTTGAAAAGCAAAAGGCAATTTCAGTTTTTTACGCAAAGCAACGTGATTATAAATTTCACCATTAGCGGCAAGAATTAGCTGTTGGTCTTCGCTTACCAAAGGTTGCTTCCCCGAAACCGGGTCAACAATAGCAAGGCGCTCGTGAGCTAAAATGGCTTTATCACTACAATAAATACCGCTCCAATCTGGACCGCGATGACGAATTTTTTTAGACATTTCTAAGAGCTGAGGTCTTAAGACTTCGGCATCTTGTTTCAATTCAAAGGCGCATACAATTCCGCACATAATTATAAGTTTAAATTTGTAATGCAAATA
>JAVHOP010000127.1:0-1551 GCA_036170135.1 Flavobacteriaceae bacterium
CTTGTTTCATTAAAATTCTACAACTTATACGTTATGGTAAACAACCAGATTCGTTTGAAAATAAAGGTTTTATCGTCGAAGCTTAGAAAAGCTAAGGCAAGTATTTTAATAAAGATTTTTACCTAAAAGCTAAACTTTAAAATTGGAGAGAGCGAAATAGATTCTACGCCATTAAGGGAGTAATAAAGACTGCTTTTTACGCCAATTTGAAAATAGTCTTTTATTGGTAAAAAATAACTGATGGATGTAAAAAAGGCGACGTTATCACTTCTTTGTGGGTCATTTACAAGGTCAACAACAAGAAAGGTGTTAACACCGTCGGCAACTTCAATAACCCTGTTGGTGTTATTATAAAGCTCAAAATAAGAAATGCCTAAAGTTAAGTTAAAGTTGTTTTTGAATTCTCTGCGAAAATGAATATCATAAAAATTGGTCAAATTAATTGCCCTGTAATTTTCTAAAACAATATCGATATCTACAAAGTTTATATTTTGAGAATATTGCTCTCTTGCAAATCCAATACCTATAAACCTATTTTTAGGGAGTCTAAAGTCAAAATTTATCTCCGTAAAAACACCTATTTTTGGGGTATAAATGATTTTGTCAGAATTAGGAATCTTTCCGCCATATTCATCATAAGTAAGCCCATGGGAAAAGGAAAACTCATAAAAATTTTTTGTGTTAATTTTTTCTTGACAAAAGCCGTTAAGACTCAATAGCACTAGTAAAATTGTAATTTTTTTCATCATTTTGTATTTGTGTTTAAAATTTCTTTCCAAAAAGGATCGAGGCGTTGTAATAATTGGAAATTACAGGTATTGTAATAATTCCATTTTTTTCTTTTTGTTTTGAAAAATAACCGGCGGTTTCTATGCCGATAATATAGTTTTTGGACAAGGTATATTGAAATTGCAATCCCAGTCCATGAAATATTTGAGATTCGGTATCTTTTATAATTTCACTTGTGTAATTTACTATTTCGCCTGTTTGGTGATTAAATTGTATACTGCTCAGACTGAATATAGAAGACTTAGAAAAGAGCATACCTCCCGAAAGGTTAAAAGAAAAGTAGATTTTTTTATTATTTACAAACGAAAAATGAATTTTAGCCCCTAAAGAATGGTTATAAATATCAGACCATAAAGAATTTTCATAAATTTCATTTTGTTTTTGGGATTTTAAAAACTGGTCTAATTGCTGACTGTTATTGATAAAACTTGGATAGTTATTACTTTGCGCATAGGCATAAAATCCTTCTAGCGCAAAACTGTCTGAAAACCGATATTGATAGTTTATTGATAAAGAATAATTTCTCTTACTTTGATATATATTTATATCCGTAATCAAAGGTTTGCCAATGCCAACAAAAACAATTTGTTTCTCAACTTTTTCTTGAGCAGTTATTAGGGCATAAGAAAAAATTATTAAAAATAAAGTAATTATGTTTTTCATAAATAGGTGAATTAATTTTAATTAAGCCGAGAAGCATTTATTAACTTCTCGGCTTTTGATTTTTTAATTTGTTAAATCGGTATAATAATGTTTGAAATA
>JAVHOP010000128.1:0-6840 GCA_036170135.1 Flavobacteriaceae bacterium
TTCGGTTTTTTTGTTAGGAATTGATTTAAACTTTATTAGAAAGTCAACTATAAATCGTTCAATTTTTTTATTTTTGCATCCTACTTTGCACACATGGCGGAATTGGTAGACGCGTCAGCTTGAGGGGCTGGTGAGCAATAGCTCGTGCAGGTTCAAGTCCTGTTGTGTGCACTTAAAATATTTCTATAATCGAGCGTATTTAATTTATTTTGTACGCTTTTTAGTTTTTTAAATCTAAATTTTTTTCCATTATTCTTCAATTAAATTCTTAGGTTAGCTTAAAACCTTTTTTAAATAATTTAATTATTATATTTGATACTTATAAATGACTATAAGGGAATTTATATCAAATAAAATTTAAAACTCAAGATATGGAAATCTTTAAAAAACAACCTATTGTCAGAAATTTTATTGACGGACAGTTTATTAAAAGTGAACAACAAACAATGAATGTTATTAGTCCACTTGACGGAAGTATCATTTCTAACTTGCCACTCTCCACTTATGACGATGTTGATAAAGCTGTAAAAGCTGCTCAAAAAGCCTATGTTGGCTGGTCGTCTAAAACCATTAAAGAGCGGATTCAAATATTCTTTACTTACCGCCAATTACTTGAAAAACATATTGATGAGTTGACAAAACTAATCCAATTAGAAAATGGAAAAAACTACGACGAAGCTAAAGCTGAAGTTGAGAAAAGTATGGAATTATGCGAATTTGCCGTATCGATGCCTCAAATTATATTCAATGAAGTTCAAGAAGTTAGCAAAGGTGTAGAATGCCGAATTGAGCGAAAACCACTTGGCGTTGTCGCTTCTATCACACCTTTTAATTTTCCGAATATGGTACCGCATTGGACGATGCCAAACGCCTTAGTTTTAGGCAATACGATGATTATGAAACCTTCGGAAGTTGTACCACTTAGCACCATGCGTATGGCCGAACTCTTAAAAGAAGCTGGTCTCCCCGATGGCGTTTTTAATGTGGTAAACGGTGGCAAAGATGTTGTTGAAGCGCTTTGCGATCATCCTGGAATTAAAGCCTTGTCATTTGTAGGTTCAACCAAAGTGGCCAAAATTGTCTATATACGCGCTACTTCTAACTTAAAAAGATGTCTTGCGCTTGGTGGCGCAAAGAATCATTTATTGGTTTTCCCCGATGCCAATCCTGATATGACTGCTTCAAATGTGGTAGCTTCTATGTCTGGATGCGCGGGTCAACGTTGTATGGCTGCTTCGGTTATGGTTGGTGTCGCTAATGTTCAACATATTATCGATAAAATGGTAATAGAAGCAAAAAAAATAGTTGCTGGTCAAAACCTTGGCGCTGTTATTAGTGCCGAAGCTAAAATACGTATCGAAAATTATATCGCTCAAGCTGAAGCTGATGGTGCTAAAATTTTAGTTGATGGACGAAATACAACCGTTCCCGGCAAGGAAGGCGGGTTTTATGTAGGCGTTACCATTATAGATAATGTTACAACGAATATGTCTGTTGCCCGTGAAGAAATATTTGGACCAGTCATTTCAATTATTCGTGCTAAAGATTTAAACGAAGCTATCGAAATAGAAAACGGGTCAAGTTATGGAAATGCTGCTGCTGTTTTTACGCAAAGTGGCGGTTTGGCAAAAAAAGTTATGCAACGTGCCAGTGCCGGGATGATTGGTGTTAATATTGGTGTTCCTGTACCGCGCGAACCTTTTTCTTTTGGCGGTTGGAACGATTCTAAATTTGGCGTTGGTGATATTACCGGTCGTAGCTCAATAGAATTTTGGTCTCAAAATAAAAAGGTAACCACCAAATGGAATCCAGAAGCTCAAGTAAATTGGATGAGCTGATGAAACATGTTTGAAGTCTGAAGATGGAAGACCGTAGTCAGGAGTTGGGAGTTCTAACTAAGAAATCAAATTACAAATTATGTAAAATGGAGCAAACAAAATTTAAATTTGAAAATTTAATCATTTGGCAGAATGCTATGGATTTTGGTGAGGATATCAATACCATTTCAAAAAAATTTCCTATAAATGAAATATATAACCTTTCTTCTCAAATTCTAAGAGCTGTTGATTCTATTGCTTTAAATATTTCTGAAGGTTCTATAGGGCAAACAAATCCTGAATTCAAAAAATTTATGGGTTATGCTATTCGTTCGTTGGCTGAAGTAGTGACATGCTTGCATAAAGCAAAAAGAAGAAATTATATTTCAGAAACAGAATTTACTAGTTATTATGAAGCATCATTTAGTTTAATGAATATGATGATTGCTTTTAAAAATAAAATTAAATAAACCTTTGAACTTCAGACTTCGGTCTTCAGGCTTCAAACCAAAATCATAATTATGAACAATATTATAAAAAACAATCTCGATTATACCCTTTTTTCTTGGGCTAAACAAGGCAATCTTAATCCAATAAATGCAAGCCATGCAAAAGGCTGTTATATTTACGACAGAGAAGGCAAAAAATACCTCGATTTTTCATCGCAATTGATGAATGTCAATATTGGTCACGGTAATCAACGTATTACAAAAGCTGTTTCAAATCAAATGGAAAAACTGAGTTATGTTTATCCGGGAATGGCAACCGATGTTCGTGGTGAGCTCGGCAAAAAATTAGCCGAAATTACACCGGGAAATTTGACAAAATCTTTTTTTACACTAGCGGGTGCCGATGCTATTGAAAACGCTATTAAATTAGCTAGAATTTACACAGGCCGTCACAAAATTATTTCACAATATCGCTCTTATCATGGCGCTACTTATGGGGCCGTTAGTGTTGGAGGTGATCCGCGAAAATTTGCAATAGATAGTCAAGCCATGCCAAATGTGGTACATGTCGAAAACCCTTACGCTTACCGATGTCCATGGCATTCTTCATCAATAGCCGAATGTGGCGAGCGCGCTTTAGCAAATTTAGAGCGCGTCATCAATTTTGAAAATCCCGATAGTATTGCTGCCATCCTTTTTGAAGGGGAATCGGGTTCTTCGGGCTGTATTAAATATCCACCAATGTACCTCAAAAAAGTAAGGGCTATATGCGATAAATACGGAATTCTATTTATTGATGACGAAACTATGAGTGGTTTTGGTCGTACAGGTAAAATGTTCGGTATCGATCATCACGGTGTTACGCCGGATATTCTAGTCTCTGCAAAAGGTCTAACTTCGGGCTATTTGCCTTTAGGTGTAATGGTTGTTACCGATACCATTGCAAAATATTTTGATGATAGACCTTTACCGCTTGGACTCACCTACTCCTCACATCCCGTTTCATGCGCGGCAGCCGTTGAAAATATTAAAATAATTCAGGAAGAAAATTTAGTAAACAACGCTGCTAAAATGGGAACATATATTGAATTAGAAGTCGAAAAATTAAAAACTAAACATCCGTCTATTGGCGATTTTAGAAATACCGGTCTATTAGGTTGCATCGAACTCGTTAAAAACAGAACTACCAAAGAACCGATAACTGAATGGAATGCAAAAGCTGATGCCATGGATATTACCAATAAAATGGCAACTAAAATCCGCGAACTGGGTATGTTTACATTTGTCCGTTGGAATTGGATTTTTATTGCGCCACCATTAATTGTCAACAAGGCAGAAATTGATGAAGGCTTAGATATTATTTCAAAAACCATCGCTATTGCCGATGCGTATTGTTATTAGATTATAGAACGCTTCCGCCAACTTGACGGTAAGAATACTAACTGATGCAAAAAAAATGAATAAAGACATTGTAACATTACACGAAGACCTTACTAAATCACCTTTATATAGTGACGATTTAGCGCCCATCCCGGCATCAAAACGGACTTGGAATAAGTGGAACTTAGCTGCTCTATGGATTGGAATGGCCGTTTGCATTCCGACTTATTTGTTGGCGTCGTATATGATAAAAACAGGATTGAATTGGTATGAAGCGTTAATTATTATTGGATTAGCCAATCTAATTATTACCATTCCGATGATTCTCAATGGTCATGCCGGTGTAAAGTATGGCGTACCATTTCCTGTTATTGGACGTGCTGCTTTTGGCACAAAAGGCATTCATATTGCTTCGGTAACGCGTGGCATTATTGCCTGCGGCTGGTTTGGGGTACAAACATGGATTGGTGGCTTGGCAATTTATGCCATTTTTAATGCCATCACTGGGACCCAAGGAGAATTAGGCTTATCGGTCGGTAAATTTTTTGGTTTTGCCATTTTTTGGTTTATCAATATTTATTTTATCTGGAAAGGAACCGAGAGTATTAAATGGCTCGAAACCTATTCGGCACCAATTCTTATTGCAATGGGGATTATTTTAATTTGGTGGAGCTACGCTAAAGCAGGTGGTTTTGCCATTGTTTTAAAACAGAGCAGCCAACTCGAAAAAACTGCTGCAACGCTGACAAATATTGACGAATCTTTATTTCTAAACCTAAATGTTTTAACTGATAAAGATGGAAATCTTAAAGCAAATCAATATCAGCTTTCGGTAAATGGTTTAAAAAGCGAATGGAAAACCTTATCAAAAGAGTCCGTTAATATTTCTGAATTAGCTTCTGTTGAAGCCGTTAAAAATGGACAATCAGCGGTTCAAGTACAATTTAGGAATACTGATCGTACTGTAAATACAGATTCAAGTCTCGTAACTGCTTTATTAGTAAATCCCAACCAAGAAAAAAGTTCAAAACTGTGGGGATATTTACTATGGCTTACCGCTATGGTTGGATTTTGGGCAACCATGTCTATAAGTATAGCTGATATCACGCGCTATGCCACCTCACAAAAAGATCAAATATCCGGACAGTTTATAGGCTTACCGGCAACGATGATGCTGTATTCGTTTGTCGGAATTTTTGTTACAAGCGCAGCCGTTATCAATTTTAGCGATATCCTCATTGCCGATGATGCGCCTTGGGACCCTGTTTCGCTCATCGCTAAATTTAAGAATCCGGTTGTTGTCATTATTGCACAATTATTTATGCTCATAGCCACTTTAAGCACTAATATCGCTGCTAATGTCATTGCTCCGGCAAATACCTTTTCTAATTTATTCCCAAAAAAAATAAGCTTTAGAATGGGCGGAATAATTACCGGGGTTATCGGAATTATTATTGCGCCCTGGTGGTTGCTCAATGAAATTTCGGGATTTCTCTTGTTCGTAAGTGGCTTATTAGGACCCGTTTTGGGAATTTTAATAACCGATTATTTTCTAATACGCCATAAACATATTGTGCTAGCCGATTTATATAAAGTATCCGGAATTTATTCCTATAAAAATACAGGCTTTAATTCCGCTGCAATTACAGCTTTATTTTTTGGAGTTTTTCTAGCGCTAATTGGCTATTGGATTCCTGTTTTAAATTTCTTGTATTCCTTGTCTTGGTTTACCGGATTTATAATTTCATCGGGAATTTATTATTTGTTAATGAAAAAAGAAAAGCTAAAAATATAACAGATTCTTATTTTTAAAAAATAATTACGATATTTAAACTCTAATTTTATTTAAAAAATATGTCAGTACTCATTAAAAATGGCCGAATTGTTACCGCATCCGAAGATTATATAGCTGATGTCTATACCGAAGGTGAAAAAATTGTAGCTATTGGTAAAAACTTGAATTACGAAGCCGATAAAGTTATAGATGCAACCAATAAATTGGTTTTTCCAGGTGGAATAGATCCGCACGTGCATTTAGATATGCCTTTTATGGGAACCTATTCTAGTGATGATTATGAAACTGGTACACGCGCTGCCTTGCATGGAGGCACCACAATGGTTATCGATTTTATCATTCAAAAACAAGGTGATACCTTACATAGTGCCCTTAAAACTTGGCAACAAAAATCAATAGGAAAAGCCATTGGCGATTATGCTTATCACATGGCTATAACCGATTTTAATGATAAAGTTGCCGAAGAAGTCGTTCAGATGATTGAAGAAGAAGGTATTTCTTCCTTCAAGACTTTTATGGCTTATAAAGGCGCTTTGATGATAGATGACGGACAAATGGTAAAACTGATGAAAGTTGTTAAAGAACATGGCGGCATTGTTACTGTTCACGCTACCAATGGCGATATCATTGATTCGCTTGTGGCTAAAAACAAATCAGAAGGCAATTTAGCACCAATTTACCATTACTTATCACAACCAGAAATAACCGAATCTGAAGCAACAGCCCGATTTACTGATATGCTTTATCATACCGATTGTACAGGTTATATTGTCCACATTACTTGCGAAGGTGCTTTAAATAAAGTTCGCCAAGCCACACAACGCAATCAGAAAATTTTTGTAGAAACTTGTCCCCAATATTTAATGTTAGATGCTTCTTTATATGAAAACAATTTTGAAGGTGCCAAATGGGTTATGAGTCCGCCTTTACGTGAAAAGAAAGACCAACAAGCGCTGTGGTCTGGCATCAATCAAGGATTGATTCATGTAGTTGCCACAGACCATTGTCCGTTTACTTTAGAACAGAAAATGATGGGAAAAGATGATTTTACTAAAATCCCAAATGGACATCCGGCAATAGAACACCGCTTGGAATTTATGTATTCTGAAGGTGTTAAAACTGGAAAAATATCATTGCCTAAATTTGTTGAATTAACGGCTACAAATGCTGCCAAAATTTTTGGTCTGTATCCTCGAAAGGGAACTATTGCCATAGGTTCAGATGCCGACTTAGTCATTTTTAATCCTAAAAAAGAACACACTATTTCGGTTAAAACACATCATATGAATTGTGATTATTCGGGTTATGAGGGTTGGAAAGTCATCGGTAAAACCGAAACTGTTTTATTAAGAGGTGCTATCGCAATAGAAAATGATGAATGCCTCTTAAAAGCAGGAAA
>JAVHOP010000128.1:6940-24300 GCA_036170135.1 Flavobacteriaceae bacterium
TATGCCAAGAAAAGTAAAATCAGGATTGATACAAATGAGTCTTCCAATAACCGAAGGCGAAGGAAGCATTCAAGAAATTATGGATGCCATGTATAACAAACACATCCCTTATATTGAGGCTGCAGGCAAACAAGGTGTTCAAATTTTATGCCTTCAAGAAATTTTTGATACACCCTATTTTTGTCCAAGTCAAGACAATAAATGGTATGTTACCGCAGAGGCCGTTCCTGGTCCAACCATAGAAAAAATGCAGATGTTTGCTAAAAAATACAATATGGTGATAGTGGTTCCTATATATGAAAAAGAACAAGCGGGGGTTTTGTACAATACTGCTGCGGTGATTGATGCCGATGGTAAATATTTAGGAAAATATCGCAAAAATCATATTCCGCATACCACTGGATTTTGGGAAAAATATTTCTTTAAGCCTGGCAATTTAGGCTATCCGGTTTTTCAAACAAAATATGCAAAAGTAGGCGTTTATATATGCTACGACCGTCATTTTCCTGAAGGCGCACGCGCTTTAGGTTTAAATGGAGCTGAAATTGTTTACAATCCATCGGCAACCGTTGCGGGCTTAAGTGAATATTTATGGAAATTAGAGCAACCTGCACACGCGGCTGCCAATGGTTATTTTATGGGATGTATTAATCGCGTTGGCGAAGAAAAACCGTGGAATTTGGGTAAATTTTATGGTCAATCTTATTTTGTAGATCCGCGAGGTCAAATTTTTGCACAAGCTTCACGCGATAATGACGAACTTTTGGTAGCCGAATTCGATTTAGATTTAATCGATGAAGTCCGCGCTACTTGGCAATTTTATAGAGATAGGCGTCCGGAATCTTATGGAAAGTTGACAGAACTTTAATTAGCAATGTTAGATTTTGAGTGATAAGTTGTTTTTAAATCAGCCTAAAACTCATAACTTAAAAAACTTAAAACTCATAAGCATGTCAGAATATAAAAGACCAACTACCGAAGCCGAATTTATAAAGAACTTTAAGCAGAAAAAGCCTTTAATGAATGCTACCGAAGCTTTTTACGAAAGTTCGCGGTGTTTATTTTGTTATGATGCCCCATGCATTAAAGCGTGCCCTACACATATTGATATTCCGTTATTTATCAAACAAATTCAAACTAAAAATACCGAAGGGGCCGCCAAGACCATTTATAATTCAAATTGGCTTGGCAATGCCTGTGGAATAGTTTGCCCAACAGGCGTTTTATGCGAAGGTGCTTGTGTGTTTAACCACCAAAATGTGCCGCCTATTCAGATTGGCAGATTACAAAATTTTGCTACAACTATGCTTATAGATTCTAATAAAGAAATCTTTAAAATAAGCGAAAGCAACAGAAAAAAGATAGCCATAATCGGGGCTGGTCCCGCCGGAATTGCTTGTGCTTGTGAATTGAAATTATTAGGTTATGCCGTAACTATTTACGAAGCCAAAGACAAACCATCTGGGTTAGCCGTTCACGGAATCGCACCTTATAAAATATCCAACGAAGAAGCACTTAAGGAAATAAGTTATTTAAAAAATAAATTAGGTTTTGAGATTAAATACAACTTCCCTATCAATTCAAAAGAGCAGATACAAGACTTAGAAAACAATTACGACGCCATCTTTTTAGGCGTTGGATTAGGAAAAACAGGAACTTTAGAAATTGATGGCGAAACTAAAAAAGGAGTGATTGGTGCCGTTGAGTTTGTAGAAGAATTGCGTGCACATCACTATCGATTAAAAGTCCCAAATAAGGTAGTTGTGCTCGGTGGCGGCAATACTGCTATGGATGCAGCTTCGGAAGTCGCAAGAATGGGTGCGAAAAAAATAGTCTTGGCTTATAGAAATTCAAAGGAACAAATGAAAGCCTATAAATTTGAATACAACTATGCCATTAGTGCCGGTGTTGATAGTTTATTTAACGTTTTGCCAATTGGCATCGTCGGAAAAGGAAAGGTTGAAGGTGTTAAATTTGCTAAAACAGAATTAGTTGAAGGTAAACTTCAAATTAAAAATAACGATGTATTTATTGTGCAATGCGATATGGTTATTAAAGCAACCGGACAAGCAAAACAAGGCGAATTTTATCAGCTAATCAACCATTTAAAACGCGATAACCAAACGAGGATTGTCATAAATAAAGAAACCTATCAAACTTCAAATCCTAAGTATTTTGCCGGGGGCGATGCGGTTAATGGCGGTGCCGAAGTAGTCAATGCAGCTTATGATGGCAAGATGGCTGCGAAAGGTATCAATATGTGGTTAACAAAAAGTAATTAATAATTAGAGTAGTTAATTAAGTGTTGGTAAAAACTTAAAACTCATAATTAACAAACACATAACTCAAAGAATATGGTCGATTTATCAATAAATTTTGCAGGAATAAAAGCACCGAATCCTTTTTGGTTAGCTTCTGCACCACCTACAAATTCGGGATATCAAATTATGAAAGCTTTTGAGGCTGGTTGGGGAGGCGCCGTATGGAAAACATTAGGAATTCCTGTGGTAAATGTGTCAAGCAGATACGGTTCTGTAAATTATAGAGATACTCGAATGATGGGTTTTAATAACATTGAACTTATTACCGATAGACCTTTAGCAGATAATTTACGGGAGATTGAAGAAGTAAAAAAGTATTTTCCAAACCATGCAGTTATTGCATCGTTAATGGTAGAAACACGCAAAGAATGGATACAAATTATTAAAGATGTCGAAAATGCCGGTGTAGATGGCATCGAATTAAACTTTGGATGTCCACATGGTATGTGCGAACGCGGGATGGGGTCTGCCGTTGGTCAAGAACCTGAGATTTTAAAAACCATAGTTGGATGGGTTAAAGATGTAGCAAAAGTCCCTGTTATCACAAAATTAACACCAAATGTTTCTCATATTGTAGATCCTGGATTAGCGGCCTATCAAGGCGGAACTGATGCCATTTCTTTAATAAACACCATTAAAAGTATAGTGGGCATTGATTTAGATACCTACGCGCCTTACCCTATTGTTGACGGTAAAGGAACTAATGGTGGCTATTGTGGTCCTGCTGTTAAACCAATCGCCATGAATATGCTAAAAGACTTGGCACAACATCCCGAAATAAGCAAAATTCCACTTTCCGGAATTGGCGGTATTGAAACTTGGCGTGATGTGGTAGAGTTTATTTTGCTTGGCGCAACTTCGGTTCAAGTCTGCACGGCGGTCATGCACTATGGTTTTGGAATTGTCCGTGAAATGGATGCTGGTTTGCGTCAATTTATGGATTCAAAAGGTTATAATTCTATTTACGATTTTGTGGGATTAGCCCTGCCAAATATCACCGAATGGAAACATTTAAATCTCATGCATCAAGTAATTGCCGAAATCAATCCCAATAAATGTATAGGATGCAATCTCTGCTATATTGCCTGTGATGATGGGGCGCATCAAGCTATTGCACGTTCAACAGATACTGCAAATAGAATTCCGAGTATAATCGAAGAAAATTGCGTAGGTTGCAATTTGTGTTCTTTGGTTTGTCCGGTTGAAAATTGTATAACGATGGTTAAAAAAGATAATGGAACTGAGCATTCAACTTGGTCAGAACGCACAAATAACGATGAAGTTCCAACTTCTTTTAACGATAATCGGGCTGGTGGAATTGGTCATTTTGTACCCAAACCATCAGATGCTTTAAAAACAACTATTAAAAAATAAGTTTTAATACATTGGGCGAAATTATTAAAAATACATTTAAGTTGTTTTTTGTGTTGTAAAAACAGACCAAAAAATGCAAAGAGAAACGTATGTAAATTTTTTTCCTTTTTCTCGATAAGATCCGACCCAAAAGCGGAATTATTAGAACTGATGAAAAACTAGCATCAAAAAGTTATTGCACCCAGTGGGTAAATTTTAATAATTTAAAGTATCTGATTGCGTTTAAATTTAAATTGCTTTTCACATTACTTTAACTAAATTTACTTTTTAATATTTTTAATATTGCATTATGCAAAAAATAATTTTTACACTCGTCCTTTTTTCTTTTTTATATTATGCGAACGGACAAGATATCAATTCTTTAAATAAAAAGACTTTAAAAGGAAAGATTGTCAATAATCAAGATAATTTACCATTACAAAGTGCGGATGTTCTAAACTTGAATTCGGTTAGAGGAATCACCACCAATATTTATGGACAGTTTGAAATTACCGCGCAACCTAATGACACACTTTTTATTTCCTATGTTGGATTTCAATCTATTAAATTAAAGGTAACCAACGATTTACTAAAAGGAAATGAACTCTTAATTTCGATGTACGAAAAAGTAGTCGATTTAAATGAAGTCACGCTTAAACCACATGAACTTATTGGTGTTCTTGTAGTTGATGCTAAAAATGTGCCTTTAGATAGGTTTACACGAATTCATATTAATGGTATTTCACAAACCTATGAAGTTGGTCGCCCAACAACACGGAATTATGGTTCTGTTTTAAGCGCCCTTTTTAACCCGATTGATTTTTGGTACACTAAATTTGGAAAAAAACCGCAACAGCTTAAAAGATTGAAAGAGCTCAAAGAACAAGATGATATTCGTGGAATTATGGAGCAAAAATTTAGTAGAGAGGTGCTTATGGATTATATGGATATGAGTAAAAAGGAACTTGAAGATTTACTAGATGAATGCAATTATTCCGATTATTTTATCAAAAAAGCAAGCGATTTACAAATTATTGAAGCTGTACTCGACTGTTACGAAAATTATAAAGCACTTAAAAAAGGAAAAGTTGGAAACGATTTTGCTCCCGATAAAGTTAAAATTGATACCATAAAAAAAACCAACTAATTGTTGGTTTTTTTAACTTGAAAATTCTTTTTAACTAATTATTTCCTAGAATTATAGGCAATCCATCTTTGCCACCAACTATAACAACTTTTGAATTAGGTGAAGCTGCTAATTGCAAAGTTGCATCAATGCCCTTATCTTGTAAAATTTTATCGGTTAATGAGGCACTTAAAATACGGTTGGCATCAGCTTTTCCTTGTGCTTCAATAATTTGTTTTTGAGCTTCTTTTGAGGCTTTAGTCAATCTAAATTCGTATTCTAAAGATTCTTGCTCTTGGCGTAATTTGCGCTCAATAGCATCTTTAATAGCCGCAGGCAATGTAACATCTCTAACCAAAACTGCATTTAATTGTACGTATTGAGGTTCGAGAATTTTTTTAGTTTCTTCAAATATTTCTTCCTGAATAGCATCGCGTTTTGAAGAATACAACTGCTCTGGCGTATAACGCCCAACTACACTTCGGGTAGCAGAACGCACCGCAGGCGTAATGACATTTTCTAAATAATTTTTGCCCCTTGTTTTATGCAACAGACCTAATTTTTTAAAATTTGGTTGGTAAAGCACTGAGGCGTCAAGTTTGATTGCCAAACCATTTGAAGATAATACTTCCATACCTTTTTCTAAAAGTTCTTGTTGCTTAACGTTATAAATAGTCACATTATTCCAAGGAGCAATTACGTTAAAGCCTTCATCTAAAGTATTTTCGGTATCAACACCGCCACTAAATGTTTTAAATAATACGCCCGCTTCACCGAAACCAATTGTCACAGATGATTTTGCGATAATGATAATTAAAATAATAAAAATTACAACGCCAGGAATTAAGTATTTTGGTGGATTAATCATAAGTATAGTTATTTAAAGTTAGTTAAGTGTTAAATTAAACCGCGATATTTGCGTATAAACCATTCGGCTGTAGCCGATGCAATAACAAATATAAATAGCCATTTAAAGTCAATTAAATTACTAGTTAAGGTTGTCTTTTTTTCGATGCTTTTAAACTCATTTTCAGCAATCAGTTTTGTCATCAGTGATTTGTAATCTCTCAACAAAAAAGCATCTCCATTATTAGTAATTGTCAAATTTTTTAATTTGCTATAATTGGCATTGATAAATTGATGCTCTATAGGAAAACTTAAAAGTACAAATTTCCCTTCAATAAAAATACCACTCTGGCGCTCTTTAATTTTAAAATTATAATTGCCAGCATCTAAATCATTTAAATTAATATTATATTGATTTTCAGATAATACAAGAGGATAGGTCTTTATTTTTGAATTTTCTTGAGACAGTTCAATTTCTAATTGCCCACGTTTATCAAAATGATTTGTTTCATCAAAAAACTGAACTTTAAATTCGGCTGGCTCATTAGCATATAAAACGGGTTTATAATCAACTTTTAGCTGCTTTTTCGATTGATATTCTGCCAAATATTGCACGAGATTATTGAATAAATTATCGAAATCATCAAAACGCTGATTTTTGTTAAATGAGGCCATTCGCCACTTCCATAGGTCACTGCCAAAAAGGACAGCTCCTCTCCTATTATTTTCATTATAAGTAGCCATTAAAACCTCTGGTGTATTAATATTATTAACTTTAGAATAAAGTAAGATTTGCGGTTTAGAACTAAATCTTATTGATCCGGAATTTGATAATAAAGGAGGAAAAGTTTCAAAATCAATTTCTTCTATTATAAATGGCTCAAATGTATTGTTTAAATAAGGGAAATAGCTTTCAGTTTGATTACTGTTATTTTTATGAAATGCCACTTGTGCTTTGTTTAAAAAATCCCAATCGGTTTGGCTACCTGTTATGATAAACGTTGCAACTTTTTCTTTCTGAAGTTTTTCGAAAAACAACTTTTGACTTACATGGGGCTGATAGGCAATTATAAGTTGGTATTTTTTAAGATTTAATAATTTTCCATCGCCTATTATAACTTCTACTTTGTGTTGTTTATTACTTTCAATACTTCGCTTTAGAGCTCCCAAATCTGGATGATTAAAATTGCTGATTATTAAAATATTAGACTGGTCACTTAAAGTGTTGATAGAAAAATATTGTCGGTTGTTTATCAGGTTTTTTTCATCTTTAAGCCGACTGATTTCAGCTACATATTGGTGAGCGCCAGCTTTGCCAGATTCTAATTCAAAATGCAAAATTTCCGACTTATTATTAGCCGAAAATTTAAGTGGCATTGTATAAAGTAGTTTTCCATTTTCGGATACTTTAAAAATGGTGTTAACTTCATCTTTACCATTGTAGTCTAAAAAAATCTCTACAGGAAAATGATTTCCCAAAAATGTAACATTGTTATAATTTATTTGACTGATTTTTATATCGGCATACAAAGCGCTATCACCAGCAACTAAGGCATAAATTGGAAATTTTGATTTGTAATATTGATAGTCAATTCCGTTTGTTTGGTTTCCATCTGATAAAATAATTAAAGCTGAATTTTTATCAAATAATTTGTTAAAATGGTCGACAGCTTCTGATATATTTGTCTGATTATCATCAAATTTAACCGTATCAGATTCTCTGACGCTAGTACCAAATGCAAAACTTTGAATGTTAAATTTATCTGATAAATTTTTATCTGCTTTAAGCGAGGAAAAAACCTTTTTTACGGTTTCATTTTCCTTTAAAAAAGGGATTGATTGTGACTGATCAACACCTAAAATTAGATTTGGTTTTTGTACCTGGTATGTGTTATTTTTAATTTTAGGGTTGATAAAAAACAAGGTTAACAAGAAAAAAGTTAAGGCTCTTAAACCAAATAACTGCTTATGAACCTTATCTTTAGGATAAGTTGTTTTATAAAAATAAAAATAATAAGAAACTGCCAGTGCCAACACTAAAGCCATAAAAATATAAAGCACTGTAAGAAAATCCATTAATTAAAATTTAAGTTAACATACCGCCATCTACATGGATTACTTGTCCAGTAATATAAGTAGCCAAATTCGATGCTAAAAACAGACAAGCATTAGCAACGTCTTTTGGTGTACCGCCACGCTTAAGTGGAATGGCTTTCCGCCAACCTTCAACCGTTGCTTCATCTAGTTTGGCAGTCATTTCAGTTTCAATAAATCCCGGTGCAATGGCATTACAACGAATGTTGCGTGAGCCCAATTCAAGAGCTACTGATTTTGTAAATCCGATGATACCGGCTTTAGAAGCAGCGTAATTTGATTGTCCAGCATTTCCTTTAACACCAACAACTGAACTCATATTTATAATAACGCCATCGCGTTGTTTCATCATCGGTTTTATAACCGCTTTGGTCAAATTAAAAACCGATTTTAAATTAACTTCAATCACGCTGTCAAAATCGGCTTCAGAAATGCGCATCAACAAGTTATCTTTTGTAATTCCGGCGTTGTTTACCAATATATCTATGGTTCCAAATTCATCTAAAACATTTATTACTAAATCTTGTGTGCTGTTAAAATCAGCCGCATTAGATTGATAAGCTTTTGCTTTAACACCATACGATTTTAACTCTTTTTCAAGTTCAATTGCTGCATCAGCCGAAGCGCTATAAGTAAATGCCACATGAGCACCATTTTGTGCAAATGCTATGGCAATTCCGCGCCCGATTCCTCTTGTAGCACCAGTTATTAAAGCAACTTTATTTTCGGTTAATTTCATCTGATATAAGTTTTAATTAAAAGTATTATTATTCGATTAGATATTGCTAACAATAGTTTTTTGTATTTACTGAGTCATCAGCATTACTGAAAGTCAAATATAAAAAAAAGCTACCAAATGGTAGCTTTTAAAATCATTTATTAAAGAATTTGGTTAACCCAAGACTTCTTTTACTTTTTTGCCAATTTCGGCTGGAGAGGTTACCACATAAATGCCGTTGTCTCTTAAAATTTGCATTTTAGCTTCGGCTGTATCATCTTTTCCACCAACAATAGCACCAGCATGTCCCATGGTACGCCCTTTTGGAGCGGTTTGACCAGCAATAAATCCAATGACAGGTTTTTTATTACCACCAGCTTTTATCCATTTGGCTGCTTCGGCTTCTAGTTGCCCACCAATTTCGCCAATCATCACAATGGCATCAGTTTCTGGGTCATTCATAAACAATTCTACGGCATCTTTTGTAGTCGTACCAATAATTGGATCGCCTCCAATTCCAATGGCAGTAGAAATTCCCAACCCTTGTTTTACAACTTGGTCAGCAGCTTCGTAAGTTAAAGTCCCTGATTTAGAAACAATCCCAACGTGACCTTTTTTGAAGACAAAGCCTGGCATAATACCTACTTTAGCTTCGTTTGGTGTAATCACACCCGGACAATTTGGTCCAACTAAACGACAATTTTTATTGGCTATAAAATTTTTCACAACAACCATATCGGCAGTTGGAATACCTTCGGTAATACAAATAATCACTTTTATTCCGGCATCGGCAGCTTCCATAATGGCATCGGCAGCAAAGGCAGGTGGTACAAAAATGATTGTGGTGTCGGCTTGGGCCAATTTAACAGCTTCGGCTACGGTATTAAAAACTGGTTTATCTAAATGGGTTTGACCACCTTTTCCGGGAGTTACACCGCCAACAATATTGGTTCCGTAATCTATCATTTGAGAAGCGTGAAAAGTACCTTCACTTCCTGTAAATCCTTGAACAATTATTTTTGAATTTTTATTTACTAAAACACTCATTTTATTTATAATTTAATATGCTACAAATTTAGTTTTTTGAAAGCAAACCTCGAAATTATTAAACTATTAATTTTCGATTTTAATTTGATTTTTTCATCAGACTTCTCAAAAATGCCAATTCTTTTAATTTTTCTCTTGATTCTCCTATTGGTGTTCCAAAATAGGTTTTACCACCCTCAACCGATTTGGTAACTCCTGTCTGACCGAGAATAATTGCACCTTCGCCTATATGAATTCCACTTGTGGTACCAACTTGTCCCCAAATTGTCACCTTATCACCTATCACAACACAACCTGCAATACCAGTTTGTGAAGCAATTAGACAGCGCTTGCCAATTACCGTATCGTGCCCAACGTGGACTTGATTATCGAGTTTTGTTCCTGCTTTAATAGTTGTAATTCCCGAAACGCCTTTGTCAATGGTGCAAAGTGCGCCAATATCTACATGGTCTTCTATTTTAATGCTTCCGCAGGAAATCAATTTATCATATCCCGTTTCTGTTCTGTTTTTGTAATAAAATGCATCGGCACCCAAAATACTTCCAGCGTGAATCGTTACATTATTTCCAATTTCAATGCCGTCATAAAGACAAACATTTGGATGAATGACACAATTTTTGCCTATTTTAACATGATTACCAATAAACACATTTGGTTGAATAATTGTTCCTGCTCCTATTTGAGCAGTTTTTGCTATGGCGCTTGAAGCGGATTTAAACGGATTAAAATATTGAGTTATTTTATTAAAATCGCGAAAGGGATCATCAGAAATTAGCAGCGCTTTCCCAAGCGGACATGCTACTTCTTTGTTTATTAAAACGGTGGTAGCCTTTGAATTTAGGGCTTTGTCATAATATTTAGGATGGTCAACAAAAACGATATCGCCAACCTCAACCACGTGAATTTCATTAATTCCAGTAATTTCAAAATCGGGTGAACCGATAGCCTTAGCCCCTATGAGTTTTGCAATAAACGCAAGGTTTTGTGTTTTTTTGAATTTCATATAGAAAGTTTAAAAAACTATTCTTTAACGCGTTCTTGATATAAACCCTTTTCAGTATCAACTCTAATCTTGTCGCCTTCATTTATAAACAAAGGAACATTAATACTGGCACCTGTTTCTACAGTTGCAGGTTTTGTAGCATTGGTTGCTGTATTTCCTTTTATTCCCGGTTCGGTTTGTACAATTTCTAAAACCACGCTCGCTGGCATTTCGACCGAAAGTGGCAGGGCGTCATCGGCATTAAAAATAACAGTAACAATTTCGCCTTCTTTTAATAATTCAGGCGCGTCTAAGATAATTTTTTGAAGGGTAATTTGGTTGTAATCTTCGGTATTCATAAAGTGAAACGATTCACCTTCTGAATACAAAAATTGATATTTATGTGTTTCAACACGCACTTCATCAATTTTTCTTCCGTTAGGAAAAGTATTATCTAAAACTTTGCCTGTAGTTAAACTTTTTAATTTTGTTCTTACAAATGCGGGTCCTTTGCCTGGTTTAACGTGTAAAAATTCAACGACTTTAAAAATATCGTTGTTATATCTCATGCATAGTCCTTTTTTAATATCTGTTGTGGTAGCCATTAAATTGATAGTTATTTAAATTATTGTTTGTTTGTATATCCTTTCATAATGCCTCGTTGAGAATCTCTAATAAATGTAATGATTTCATCACGTTCTTTAGTGGCTTCCATTTCGCCCTCAATGATTCCCAATGCTTGCGTGGTATTGTAATTTTTTTGATAAAGAATTCGGTATATATTTTGAATTTCTCTAATTTTTAGTGTGTCAAAACCTCTTCGGCGTAGTCCAATAGAATTAATGCCAACATAAGATAAAGGTTCTTTTGCTGCTTTTGTATAAGGTGGCACATCTTTGCGAACAAGTGAACCTCCAGAAACCATAGCATGAGCCCCAATTTGAATAAACTGGTGAATTCCTGCTAATCCACCAATAATTGCATAAGCGCCTACTTTAACATGACCAGCTAAAAGTACGCCGTTAACAATGATAACATTGTTTTCTAATATGCAATCGTGAGCAATATGTGAGGTTGCCATAATTAAGCAATTATCACCTATTTCGGTTTTACCGTAAGCTTTAGTGCCTCTATTTATAGTAACACATTCCCTTATGGTAACATTATTACCTATAAAGACTTCAGAGTCTTCGTCGTCAAATTTTAGATCTTGTGGGATTGCCGAAATAACAGCTCCAGGAAAAATGCGACAATTTTTGCCAATTCTAGCACCTTCCATAATCGTAACATTAGAACCTATCCAAGTACCAGACCCAATGGTAACATTATTATTTATAGTAGTAAACGGCTCTACAACTACATTGGTTGCTATTTTAGCGCCTGGATGGATATAAGCTAATGGTTGATTCATTTTGTGGATTATTTTTTAGAAATCTGTGCCATTAATTCGGCTTCAACAACAAGTTTACCATTTACATAGCCGTAAGCTTGCATATTGCAAATACCGCGTCGGACTGGTGAAATCAATTCAGCCCTAAATATTAAGGTATCTCCAGGTAATACTTTTCTTTTAAACTTCACTTTATCCATTGTCATAAAATAAGTCAGATAATTTTCAGGATCTGGAACCGTGCTCAAAACTAAAATTCCACCACATTGTGCCATGGCCTCAATTTGTAAAACGCCAGGCATAACTGGTGCTCCAGGAAAATGACCTTGAAAAAATGGCTCATTCATCGTCACATTTTTCAATCCTACAACATGAGATTTAGAGAGTTCTAAAATTTTGTCGACCAATAAAAATGGTGGTCGGTGTGGCAAAATGGTCATAATTTTTTGAGCGTCCATCAATGGAGGAAGTGATAAATCACAACAAGGGACTTTACTGCGTTTTTCTAATCGGATAATCTTAGATAATTTTTTCGCGAAATTAGTATTCACAGCGTGTCCAGGTTTTGAAGCGATTATTTTACCTCTAATTGGCATACCTACCAATGCTAAATCGCCAATTACATCAAGTAATTTATGACGAGCTGCTTCGTTAGGCCAATGTAGCGTAAGATTATCTAAAATGCCATTTGTTTTAACTTTTACAGAATCTTTTTTAAAGGCAACCTTTAATTTTTCCATGGTTGCTGTCGAAATTTCTTTATCAACGTAAACAATAGCATTGTTTAAATCACCTCCTTTAATGAGGTTGTTATCTAACAACATTTCTATTTCGTGCAAAAAACTAAACGTTCTAGCATCAGCAATTTCTGATTTAAAATCCAAAAGGTTAGATAAGGTAGCATTTTGAGTTCCTAAAACTTTAGTTCCAAAATCTACCATTGTGGTGATTTCATATTTATCAGATGGCACGACTATTATCTCACTTCCAGATTCTGCATCTTTATATGAGATGATATCTTTAACTATATATTCTTGAACATAAGCATTTTGTTCTACTAGTCCAACTTTTTCTAAGGCTTCAATAAAATACTTAGAGGAACCATCCATAATTGGAGGCTCAGCACTATTTAATTCAATATTAATATTGTCAATTCCTAAACCGACTATTGCAGCTAAAACGTGCTCAGAGGTATTGATACAAACACCATTTTTTTCAAGATTAGTACCGCGTTTTGTGTCAACAACATAATCAACTAGAGCTTCAACAATTGGATTTCCTTCTAAATCTATACGAATAAAAGCAAAACCGTGATTTTCGGGAGCCGGTCTAAAAGTTAGCGTTACTTCTTTACCTGTATGTAAACCAACACCTGAGAGTGAAATACTGTCTTTAATTGTTTTTTGTTTAATATTACTAGTCATTCTTTTTTAATTTTTTAATTTCTTTTTCCAAAAAATCGATTCTTTCGACTAATTTAGTAAAGTTTTTAAAATGAACATACGATTTATAGAAGTCAGAAAATGGCAAAGCCGGACTTCCTTGAACCACTTCATTATCTTTTAAATTTCGGCCAACCCCAGATTGTGCTTGCACTTTCACATTGTTACCAATAATTAAATGGCCAGCAAAACCAACTTGGCCACCTATTTTACAGGTTTCTCCAATTTTTGTTGACCCTGCAATACCCGTTTGAGCTGCAATTACGGTATTTACACCTATTTCTACATTATGAGCAATCTGAATTTGATTGTCGAGTTTAACTCCTTTACGGATGATTGTAGAACCTAAAGTTGCTCGATCTATTGTTGTATTAGCCCCAATATCAACATGATCTTCTATGATTACATTTCCAATTTGAGGAATAGTTGCGTAAACTCCATTTTCACTCGGCGCAAAGCCAAACCCGTCAGATCCAATTACAACGCCCGAATGAATTATACAAGAACTTCCAATTTGGGTTTCGGAATAAATGTTAATTCCCGAAAATAAAATGCAATTGTCGCCAATGTCAGAATTATCTCCTATAAAAACGTTTGGAAAAATTTTGACATTGTTGCCAATTTTAACATTTGCTCCAATATAAGAATGAGAGCCGACATATATATTTTCACCCAAATGGGCGGATTTATCAACAAAACTCTGTTCTTCTATACCTTTTTTATCGAGTTTTACATTGTTATAAAAAGCTAACAATTTAGAGAAAGCTTGATAAGAATCTTCAACTTTTATTAGTGTGGTGTTAATCTCCTTTTCGGGGATGAATGATTTATTTACAATAGCAATGGATGCTTTTGTGTTATAAAGGTAAGATGTGTATTTTAAATTAGATAAAAAAGTGAGAGAACCAACAACTCCTTCTTCAATTTTTGAAAGCTTAAATACCTCAACATCAGGATTTCCTACAATTTCTCCGTGTAGTATTTCTGAGATTTGTGTGGCTGTAAATTTCATGAATGCAAATATAAAAATTAAAATTCAAATGATAACCTATAATTCCTTAGGATAGTAAGTAAAATATTTAATAATTGGCTTAGAAATGGTTTCTGTTTGGTTAAAATCTGAAGCTTTCAAAAAATCGGATATTTTTCCATTTTTATAGATTATTTTTATAGGATTTTGCTCTTTGCTGTAAGCCGTATTCTGAATTTTGCCGGTATCAATTAAATAATTTACTTCATTTTCTTTAATAGGATAACGTTCTAAAACGCGCTTTTCAAGTTTTTCAATTTTTAGTAAACTCGGAATATTTTTTTTAATTGAAACACGCGGTAGCCTTCTATTAATAATGGCTTTGCATAAATATGACAAAATAAAGTCAGGGTGATTTTGCCATTGTTTTACAGACCATAGAATATCGTAATCATCTAAATTAGCAAAAATTTTTAAAGCCGTGTCATTCCAGGTTTCTTCATTAATTACTTGGTCTAGAAAAAATGAAAAAGCCTGACTTGCTGGTAATTTTACGCCTTTTTGAGATAGTTCTTTAGCACGTTTTAAAACCTTTATTAATAATTGTTCGGCTACCAAACCCGTTTTATGCAAATAAACTTGCCAATACATCAATCGTCGGGCTGTTAAAAATTTTTCTATGGAGTACAATCCCTTTTCTTCAATAACTAAATCATTATTTACAACATTAAACATGGTAATAATGCGCTCTGAATTAATATTGCCTTCGGATACCCCTGTATAAAAACTATCTCGTTTTAAATAGTCCATTCTATCGATATCTAGCTGACTTGTAATTAACTGATGAAAAAATGATCTTGAATATTGCCCTTTAAAAATCTTAATGGCTAAACTTAATTTTCCTTTAAATTCAATATTTAATTCGCACATAAATTGTTCAGAAATCATCTCGTGAGAAACATTGCTAACAATACTATTTTCTAAAGCGTGCGAAAAGGCACCGTGCCCAATATCGTGCAATAAAATGGCAATTAAAAGTGCATTAGCTTCATCGTCACTAATATCAACGCCTTTAAATTTCAAAACTTCTATCGCTTTTTGCATGAGATGCATACAGCCCAAGGCGTGATGAAACCTCGTATGATGCGCCCCGGGATATACCAAAAAAGACAATCCCATTTGAGAAATACGTCTTAAACGCTGAAAATAAGGATGTTCTATTAAATCAAAAATTATTTCGTTTGGTATTGAAATAAAACCGTAAATTGGGTCGTTTAAAATTTTGAGTTTATTCAAATTTGAATTTTTAACATCGAGCAAAAATACAAAATTCCATAAATTTTTATGAAACAAATTAATATACTTTGGGTTGATGATGAAATAGATTTATTAAAACCCCACATCATTTTTTTAGAAGATAAAAATTACAAAGTAACAACTTGTAACAATGGTTATGAGGCACTTGAAATTGTTCGAGATAAATCATTTGATATTGTTTTACTAGACGAAAATATGCCCGGACTTAGCGGATTAGAAACCTTATCGGAAATAAAATCTATCAACCCTAACCTGCCTGTTATTATGATAACAAAAAGTGAGGAAGAATATTTAATGGATGAAGCTATCGGTTCTAAAATTGCCGATTATTTGATTAAACCAGTCAATCCGAATCAAATATTACTGAGTTTAAAGAAAAATTTAGAACATTCAAGACTCATCTCTGAGAAAACAACAACTAATTATCAGCAGGCATTCCGACAAATCAGTATGGATTTGTCAAGCGTCAATTCTTTTGACGCTTGGAATACACTCTATCAAAAATTGATTAGGTGGGAACTTGAATTAGAATCTATTGATGATTCTGGCTTGACCGAAATTTTAGAAAGTCAGAAAAAAGAAGCCAATTCCCAGTTTTTTAAATTTATATCTAAAAATTATGCCAGTTGGTTTCACGATAAGGATGCCCCTATTTTATCACCTAATGTCTTTAAAAAATGTGTTGCGCCTCTTTTAAAAGCACAAGAACCAACCCTTTTAATTGTTGTTGATAATTTAAGATACGACCAATGGCGCATTATTGAGCCACTTATTCAGAATTTTTATCGTGTAATTGATGAACTTGCTTATTGCAGTATCCTGCCAACCGCAACACAATATGCACGAAACGCTTTTTTTTCAGGATTAATGCCACTCGAAATGGAGAAAAAATTTCCTGAATTATGGAAAAATGATCCTGAAGATGTTGGTAAAAATCTCTATGAAAAAGAATTTTTAGCTTCGCAACTCAAGCGTTTAGGATTGCAAATTCCTTTTGAATATCACAAAATCACTAATCTGCAAAAAGGGAAAGAATTACTAGCCAATTTTGGAAGTGCCAAACAAAATATGTTAACGGTTGTGGTTTATAATTTTGTAGATATGCTTTCACACGCCCGTACCGAAATGGATATGATTAAAGAATTAGCCGCCGATGATAAGGCTTATCGTTCCTTAACATTAAGCTGGTTTAAGAACTCAACACTGTTAGAACTCCTTCAAAAAGCACAACAAAATAAATTGAAATTAGTCATTACAACCGACCACGGAACCGTGAATGTTAAAAATCCTTCAAAAGTGATTGGCGATAAAAATATCAGCTCTAATTTGCGTTATAAAACAGGCAGAAGTTTAACATATAACCAAAAAGAAGTTTATGCTGTTACAAATCCCGAAGATATTTATCTGCCTAGTATTCATATGAGTAGTTCTTATATTTTTGCTAAAGAAGATTACTTTTTTGCTTATCCTAATAACTATAATCATTTTGTTAATTATTATAAAAATACCTTTCAACACGGCGGCATTTCATTAGAAGAAATGATTATACCTTGTGTGGTTTTAGATCCAAAATAATTTAAAATTATTGCCGGTTTATAGGGTGTATTTGCAATATTTTCCACAAATTTGCTGAATAAAAATTACACGTCATGAAAATGCACAATTTTAATGCAGGGCCTTCTGTATTACCTCAAGAAGTTCTTAAAAAGGCTTCGGAAGCTGTTATAAATTTTAACAATTCAAATCTTTCTTTA
>JAVHOP010000128.1:24400-28128 GCA_036170135.1 Flavobacteriaceae bacterium
TCAAAAGATAAAACCTATAGTTATATTCCAAAAAATTACAGCATTCCTGCCGATGCATCATATTTTCATTGCACCAGTAACAATACCATTTACGGAACACAAATAAAATCCTTTCCAAAAGTAAATACACTTATGGTTTGTGATATGAGTTCTGATATTTTTTCTAGACAACTCGATTTCTCAAAATTTGATATGATTTATGCCGGTGCTCAAAAAAATATGGGACCCGCTGGTACAACGCTAGTTGTGGTTAAAGAGCGTATTTTAGGCAAAACAGGACGCACCATTCCTTCGATGTTAGATTACCAAGTACATATTGCCAAAGACAGTATGTACAATACGCCAGCAGTTTTCTCGGTTTATGTATCGATGTTGACTTTGCAATGGTTAAAAGATATGGGTGGTATTGCTGCTATTGAAAAAATTAATAACGCTAAAGCGGAATTGCTTTATGCCGAAATTGATAGCAATCCAAATTTTGAAGGATTAGCCATTAAAGAAGACCGTTCTAATATGAATGTTACTTTTATCTTAAAAGATGATGCTAAAAAAGAAAAATTTGATGGTCTTTGTAAAGCAGCGGGAATTGTCGGTATTAAAGGACATCGTTCTGCCGGAGGTTATCGCGCCAGTATGTACAATGCACTACAACTTGAAAGCGTTCAGGCATTAGTTGATGTTATGAAAGAAATTAAATAAATTTTTATAGTTAAAAAAATGAAAATATTAGCAAACGACGGTATTGACACTTCGGCAATTGAAGCTTTAAACGCTAACGGGTTTGAAGTAATTACCACAAACGTCGCTCAAGAACAATTAATAAATTATATCAATACCAATCATATTGAAGTCCTTTTGGTGCGTAGTGCTACCAAAGTTCGCAAAGATTTAATTGATGCAACAAAACTAAAATTAATTGGGCGCGGTGGCGTTGGAATGGATAATATTGATGTCGATTATGCTAAGAGCAAAGGCATTCACGTTATCAATACACCAGCTTCTTCATCACATTCTGTGGCTGAATTGGTTTTTGCGCATTTGTTTGGAATGGTTCGTTTTCTTTATGATTCAAACAGAAATATGCCTTTAGAAGGCGATACCAAATTCAACGCACTTAAAAAATCGTATGCCAACGGACGCGAGTTAAAAGGGAAAACTATGGGTGTTTTTGGCATGGGTCGTATCGGCCAAGAAACTGCCAAAATAGCTTTAGGTGTCGGTATGAAAGTCATTGCTTTTGACCCATTTATAGAAAAAGTTCATATTGAAGTTGATTTCTTCGATGGTCAAAAAATAGGCTTTGATATTAAAACCCAATCAAAAGAATCGGTTTTAAAAGAAGCCGATTTTATCAGTTTTCACATACCAGCACAAAAAGAATATGTCATTTCTACAGCCGAATTTGATTTGATGAAAAATGGCGTGGGACTTGTAAATGCCGCCCGTGGTGGTGTAATTGATGAAGTTGCTTTAGTTGAAGCATTAGAAAATGGCAAAGTAGCTTATGCTGCCATAGATACTTTTGAAAACGAGCCAACACCCACCTTAAAATTATTGATGATGCCAAACGTGTCGCTTACACCTCATATTGGGGCAGCAACACTTGAAGCACAAGAACGCATCGGTTTAGAATTGGCAAGTCAAATTAATTCGTTACTAAAATAAGCTTGATTATTTAATTCAGTTATGGCGCTAATTAGACCTTTTAAAGCAGTCCGTCCGACCAGAGATAAGGCAGCTTTATTAACAACGCGTTCTTATGAAACCTATAATGAAGACGAATTACAGTCCATTTTAAAATACAATCCTTTTTCATTTTTACATATTTTAAGACCTGGTTATAAATTCCAATTATCGCCAAAAGGTGATGACCGTTTTAAATTGGTTCGCAACCGCTATATCGAATTTAAAGAGAATCGCTTTTTTAAAACTGATAATAAACCTTGTTATTATTTACATCAGCAATCCCTTAAAAAAGAGGTTTTTTGGGGATTTATTGCCACATCTAGTTTGGACGATTACCAATCAGGAATCATCAAAAAACACGAGGCTACTTTAAAAGATCGTGAAATTTTATTCGGAAAATATCTTGAAACTACTGGATTTAATGCCGAGCCTGTTTTAATTACTTATCCAGATAATGAATTACTTACAAACTTATATCAAAAATACCAACAGCAAAGAGCCGAATACGAATTTACAACCAATAAAAAACAACAACATTTGTTTTGGGTAATTGATAATGAAGAAGATATTGAGCTTATTACAAATGAGTTTGCTAAAATGCCGGCGGTTTATATTGCTGATGGGCATCACCGTTGTGCATCGTCTAATTATTTTGCAAATCAGATGAAACAACAAAATCCAAATCACAATGGATTAGAGAATTACAATTTTTTTATGAGCTATTTAATTCCGGAATCCGGATTAAAAATTTCGGCTTTTAATCGGTTCATTAAAACCTTAAATGGTTTGAATAAAGATGAATTTTTGATTAAATTGGATGCTCATTTTAGAATTGAAAATCGCGGAAAAAGTTATTATTCGCCATCAAAAAAACATCATTTCAGTATGTATTTAGACGGCAATTATTATTCGCTATATCTGCGAAAAACATTTTATAAAATCGAGAATCCACTTGATGATTTAGATTCACAATTATTGTTTACAACTGTTTTAAAACCAATTTTAGAAATCAACGATCTAAGTAACAGTCACAAAATTAATTATTTGCCAGCTATTACTAGTCAACATCAACTTAAAGATGAAGTTGACTCTGGCAAATATCAGGTCGGATTTGGCTTATACCCTACTTCGGTAACACAGTTAAAAGCCATTGCCGATGTCAATTTAATGATGCCCCCAAAAAGCACCTATATTGAACCTAAATTGCGCAGTGGATTAACTATTTACGAATTTTAGAAAGCTATAAACAAACCTTCCTGTGAAGGTTGAAATCTTAAAAATATAATTCAAATACTTGTCATTCCTGCAAAGGCAGGAATCCATTTAAAAAACGTAATATGAAAATCCTTGATATTGCTACAAAACTCAACCAAATAAAAGACACTTTACCACCACAAGTTACTTTAGTTGCAGTTTCAAAAACCAAACCCATAGCTGATATTTTAGAAGCTTACCAAGCCGGACAGCGCATTTTTGGCGAGAATAAAATTCAGGAAATGGCTCAGAAACAGGAAGCTCTTCCAAAAGATATCAAATGGCATATGATTGGACATTTGCAGCGGAATAAGGTTAAATATATGGCACATTTTGTCGATTTAATTCACGGCGTTGACAGTATGCAAACACTTATTGAAATTAACCGTCAAGCAGAAAAACATAATCGCGTTATCAATTGTTTGTTACAAGCTCGAATTGCGCAAGAAGAAACCAAATTTGGTTTAACCTTTGATGAGGTTGAAGCTATTTTAAATGCTGACACATTAAATTCACTAAAAAACATTTCAATTGTAGGCTTAATGGGCATGGCCAGTTTTACAGACGACTTAAACCAAATTGAAACCGAATTCACCAACTTAAATACCTTTTTTAATAAGCTTAAAACTCGATATCCAAAACTCGAAACACTCTCAATGGGCATGAGTGGCGATTATCAATTGGCTGTAAAATGTGGTAGCAATATGGTTAGAATTGGCAGTAGCATCTTTGGGGAACGAAATTACATTTAATTAATCCCTCTAGATTTTTAAACTCTGGAAGGGTTG
>JAVHOP010000129.1:0-7442 GCA_036170135.1 Flavobacteriaceae bacterium
ATTTGTATTTTTGAATCTTTTAAATTTGCCTATGAACTTGTGTATTGATATCGGAAATTCGCGCGTAAAAGTCGCTGTATTTGAATCTGATAAACTGATTAAGACCTTTTCGTTTTTTAAAGAATCTCTTTTTGAAGAGTTAGAGCTCATCAAATCGGCTTATCCCATTTCGAACGCTATTTTATCTACCGTAGTTTTATTAGAATCGGCTATTTTAATAAAATTAAAAGCATTATTTCCCTTAAAAATTCTAAGCGCCAATCTTAAACTTCCATTTACTTTAGATTATAAAACAACCGATACTTTAGGTTTAGACAGAATTGCTCTAGTGGCTGGCGCCATTGTAAATTATTCAAATCAAAATGTACTAGTTATAGATGCTGGCACTTGTATAACCTACGATTTTATTACAGATAAAGGTGTTTATTTAGGTGGTGCCATTTCGCCAGGAATCCAAATGCGATATCATGCTTTACACAATCAAACTGCCAAATTACCGCAATTGCAATTAAAATACCCTAGAAATTTTATAGGAAATACAACAGAAAAGTCTATTCACAGTGGCGTTTGTTTGGGTGCTATTTATGAGATAGACGGTACTATATCAAAATACAATTCTAAATATCGAAATTTAACAGTTGTTTTAACAGGTGGCGATATAATTTTTTTGGCAGGAAAATTAAAAAGTACCATATTTGCCAATTCAAATTTTCTTTTAGAAGGTTTAAACCATTTGCTGAATTTTAATTTACAAGAATGACGAAACGAATATTTCAATTTATTTTATTGATACTGGCAATTGTAAATGCTAATGCTCAAAAAAGCAGCGCTTCTCCTTATTCATTTTTTGGAATAGGCGAAAAAAATATTACAAAAACTGTTGAAGAAATTAGTATGGGAGAAGCCAGTGTTGCCAGTTATAGCAGCTACCAATTATTTCTTTCAAACCCTGCTTCGCTTGCAATGTTATCCTATACAACTTATAATTTAGGCCTCACCAATAGAACTTTAAAAGTTACAGATGCTAATAGATCTGAGCACTCATCGGCTACAGCCTTATCTTATTTAGTTTTAGGCGTTCCTATTGGAGATAAAGCTGGATTCGCTTTTGGGTTGCAACCAAATACTAATACGGGCTATTCGCTTTTACAACAAATATCTGATACATCAAATACGGTTGTTGAATCGAATTTATTTTTCGGCACTGGCGGTACTAATCGATTGTTTTTTCAATTTGGTAAAAAAATTAATAAATTTGCATCCTTAGGTTTAGAAAGTAATTTTATTTTTGGGCATATTAGCAATAATATTTTAAATAGAAGAAATGACGTGATTTTGGCCTCCCAACATGAAATTAATTCAAATGTTAGTGGCTACAGCTTTAAAATTGGTGCGCAATATCACAAACCATTAAAAAATTATAAAGACCTACTATTGTCAATAGGCGCAACAGCCGAATTAAGTTCTAGCTATAATAATAGAGGCGATGAATTATTATTTTCTTTGGTAAATAATCCGGATGGTCTTATTATCCCAAGAGATACTATTGCAAATAATCCATTTACAGGCACCATAAAGAATCCTTATAAATCGACTATTGGAATTGGTTTTGGAAAATTATATCAATGGAATTTATCTTTAGAATATGGTTATAATGGCGCCATAGCTTTTACAGGTGGATCTATAAATAATAATCATAATATTGCCTATAAAAGTGCTAACAGATTATCTTTGGGAGGTTATTATACTCCTAATTTTAATTCTGTTATAAATTATTGGGATAGGGTAACTTACAGAGCCGGATTAAAATATAACCAATCAGGTTTGTCGGTTAATAATACCAATGTTAATGAATTTGGCATATCTTTTGGAGTAGGGATGCCAATGGGGAAGGAATTATCAACTTTTAATTTAGGTATGGAATTAGGCAAAAGGGGAACAATAAGCAATGGGTTAGTTAAAGAAAATTATTTCAATTTAAGACTTGGCTTAACCCTTAACGATAAATGGTTTTCTAAAAGAAAAATTTTATAAATAAAAACAATCAAATAATGAAAAATTTTATTAGCACATTAATCTTCTGTTTTGTTATTATACTTGGTTTACAAACAGTTTCAGCGCAAAATGATCTCGGTAAAGATCCTGAAAAATGCGGTATGAATTTATCAATATTTTACGAGTACGCTAAGTCTCAAAATTACGATGCTGCCTACGAACCTTGGTTGTGGTGCATGGATAATTGTCCAAAAGGAAGTAAAACTATATATTCTTATGGGCTAAAAATTGCTGAATATCGTTTAAACAAAGCTACTCCAGCCGAAAAACCAAAAGCAATAAGCCTTTTAAAAAGAGTTTATGATCAAAGAATTATACAATATCCTGATAACTTAGGAAAAGTTTATAGTGATTATGCCGAATTTTTGCAAGAAAATGGTGGCACTAAAGATGAAGTTTTTGCTTTACTAGAAAAAGCTTTTAATACAGACCCATCTGGTATGGGCGTAAAAGCTATTTATCAATTTTTTCAAGAAGTTACCAATAGAAATAAAGAAACCAATGTTCAGAAAATATTTGATACTTACGATGATGTTGTTGAAGCAGTAGAACAAAAAATTAATGATTACACACAAACCAAAGAAGCTTTATACGCCATTCAATCAAGCGGAAAAGAACTTTCTAATAAAGATAAAGAAAAATTGCATGCTGCCGAAGTAAATTCCGATGCCTTAGAAACCATAACCGGAGGTTTAGATAATATATTAGGCGAAGTTGCTACATGCGACCGGTTAATACCACTTTACAATCAAACATTTGAATCTAATAAAAAAGATGCAAAATGGTTAAGACGTGCCGCATCAAGATTAAATGCAAAAGATTGTACAGAAAATCCATTATTTACTAAATTGGTTGATGCTTTATACTTTGCAGACCCATCTCCCGAAGCTGCCGTTTTAGCAGCAAGACTTGCTTTTAATAAAAAAGATGAAGTAAAGGCCATGCACTTTTTTAAAGAAGCCGTTGACCAAGAAACTGAACCTTATAAAAAAGCCGGACATTTACTTACGATTGCACAAATACTTAAAAAATTAGGCAGAAAACAAGAATCAAGGGAATATGCTTATAAAGCACTAGATTTCAGACCAAATATGGGTGAAGCTTATTTGTTAATTGCTTCTCTTTATGCTGAGAGTGCTAATGATTGTGGCAATGACGAACTTTCTAAAAGAGTCGTTTTTCTTGCAGCCATAGATAAAGCTAGAAAAGCTAAAGCTGTTGACCCAAGTAAAGCCGATAGAGCCAACCAATATATCAATAGTTATATGACAAGTGCGCCAACTAAAAAAAATATATTTATCGCAAACCTAACATCTGGCACACCCTACAAAATTAGATGTTGGATTAATGAAACTGTAATTTTACCATAAAATTGGCGATTATAAATTTGAAACACTTTAAATTTTATAAAATTATAAGCATTGCTAAAATCTTATTAGCAATGCTTTTTGTTTCTTGCTCTAATAATATTAAAGAGGTAAAAGATTTTTTGGCTGAAAAAAACCTACCAATCGCCACCGCAATAGATATTAATTTAATTTATACCGATTCTGGAATTGTAAAGACAAAACTAAAAGCACCTTTGCTTTTTGATTATTCTAACCGAACTGAGCATCCATATAAAGAGTTTCCAAAAGGTCTAAAAATAACAACATTCCAGACAAATGGCGACTCAATTGTGATTAAGTCAAATTACGGAAAATCTTATTCACTAACCAATATTTCAGAAATAATAGGCGCTGTTGAAATCATAAACTTTGGGACAAATACAAAGCTCAACACAGAGCAACTCTATTGGGATCAAAAATTGCATTATTTTTTTACAGAAAAAAAAGTAAGAATTATAAGTGAAAAAGATACTACTTTTGGAGTTGGTTTTGAAGCTAATGAAGATTTGTCTAAAGCCATTATTAAAAACACATCGGGTTCCTTATATATTAAAGAAAATTAAAAATTATGAACTTTATTAGAAAAATATTTGAATTCGGCTATCTAATAATTGGCTTCTGGAGTTTAATTGAGGCCTTTTTAATTTGGAATACAAATAAAAATAAAGCCTTAATATTTATAGGATTCACTATTTTGGCAGTACTGATGTTCTTTTTCAAAAGAAACTTTAGAAAAAAACAAGAATCCAGTCAAAAAAACTGAATAAATAATTTTAAGTGAACTATTTAATTGTAACAATCCTTCTTTCAATCATTGCTTCTGCCTTTTTTTCGGGCATGGAAATCGCTTATATTACTTCAAATAAACTTTATATTGAATTAGAAAAAAAAGAAGGCGGTTTTGTGGGTTTTTTGTTAGAAAAACTCACTAAAAATCCTTCCAAATTTATAACCACAATGCTTGTAGGCAATAACATTGCTTTAGTGGTTTACGGATTTTATATGGGTTCTTTTTTAATGCAATTATTAGAACCATTCAATATTTCAGACTTTTTTATTTTTCTCTTACAAACAATTATTTCAACCTTAATAATACTCGTAACAGCCGAATTTTTACCGAAGGCCATTTTTAGAGTTTATGCAAACGAAACCTTAAAATACTTTGCGCTACCTACTTATACATTTTATGTGTTATTATCGGTAATATCTCAATTCATCATGTTTTTATCAAATATTATTCTAAAAACGTTCTTTAATATGAAACCATACGAAGCACAAATGGTTTTTAGTAAAGCTGAATTAGGACATTTTTTAGATGAACAACTCCAGTCGGTAAATGAATCTAAAGAAATAGATAATGAAATTCAGATATTTCAAAACGCTCTCGAATTTCAAAATGTAAGGTCTCGAGAAGTCATGATTCCTCGTACAGAGATTGTTGCAGTAGCTGTTAATGAATCTATTAACGATATTAAAAAAGAATTTATTGAAACCGGATTGTCAAAAATATTGATTTATAAAGATAATTTGGATGAAATCATCGGTTATGTTCATTCTTTCGAATTGTTTAAAAATCCGACTGATATTCGCAGTATTTTATTGCCAGTTGAATTTGTTCCAGAAACAATGATGATTAATGATGTCATGAATAATCTCATCAAAAAACGAAAAAGTATTGCTGTTGTTTTAGATGAATATGGTGGCACTTCCGGAATTATAACAATTGAAGATATTATTGAAGAATTATTTGGAGAGATTGAAGATGAACACGACACCTCGGCGCTCACAGAAATTAAAATAAATGAACAAGAATATAATTTTTCGGGACGATTAGAGGTTGATTATTTGATCGAAACTTATAATTTAAAATTGCCAGAAGATGAAGCTTATGAAACCTTAGGCGGTTTGATTGTTTACCATACTGAAAAAATACCTGTTAAAGGCGAAATAATAGAAATCGGTCAATTTCAATTCACCATTTTAAAAGTTTCTCATACCAAAATAGAAGAAGTCCACTTAAAAGTACTTTTAGCCGAAAAGTAATTAAATAAAAAACTAATTTAGCGAACTTGTGCTTTTAAAATCAAATACTAAATTGTATTTTCGCACACTGTAATAAAATAATTTAAACATGGCAGTATTATCAAAAATAAGAGAACGATCAATTTTTTTAATTATCATCATTGCAATGGCTTTATTTGCTTTTGTTTTAGGAGATTTATTTAAATACCGCAAATCGAGCAACTTAATTGGCGAAGTAAACGGAGACCCTATAACTAGAGAAGAATTTTCAAAAGAAATGGATCTATTTAAATCTAGAAGTGGCGATAAAGCTTCTCAAATCCAATCGGCTAAGGCAGTATGGAATTCCATTATCAGTGAAAAAATATTCAATAAACAATTAAATGATGCCGGTATCGTTATTGGCGAAGAAGATGTTTGGAATACAATCGTCAATTTACCATATATTCAAAGTAGCCCATTATTTCAAAATGAAGCCGGATTATTTGATGAAGAAAAATTAAAAGAATATTTGGTCACTCTTAAAGAAAATGCCGCTACAAATCCAAAAGACACACAATGGGCTGGATGGATTTTAACCGAACAAAGTGTTAAACGCAATCTTGAACAAAACATCTATACCAGTTTAGTTATAAATGGTATCAATTCCACCTTATTTGAAGGTAAAAATTACTATAATGATCAGACCACAAAATCTGATATTGAATATGTTTTTGTGCCTTTTAACACGATACCTGATAATCAATTTAAAATATCTGATAGCGAAGTCAAATCGTATGTAAATGATCGTGAAAAACAGTTTCAAGTTGAAGCTTCACGCGATTTAAGCTTTGTAAAATTTGATATTTCTCCTACTTTAGAAGACGAAGAATTTGTAAGAAAAGATGTCGCCAATATGCTTAATGACAAAGATGAATACAGCACTGCGGCAAAATCTACAATAAAAATCTTAGGATTTAAAAATACCACAAATGATAAACTATTTTTAACCGAAAATAACTCTGATTTATCATTTTCTGATGATTATTTAATCAAATTACAATTACCGCTAACGGTTGCCGATACAATTTTAAATGCCCAAAAAGGAGATATTGTTGGTCCTTATAAAGATGGCGGGTTTTATAAACTCTCAAAAATAAAAGATTTTAAACAAATTCCAGATTCAGTTAAAGCAAGTCATATTTTGATTTCTTTTTCTGGTGCTTTACGTTCAACGGAACAAAGAACAGAAGCTGCCGCCAAAATTATGGCTGATAGCATTTTTGCACTTGTTAAAAATGATAATAATAAATTTACCGATATAGCCAAAGCAGTCTCTTACGATAAAGGCTCTGGTGCAAAAGGTGGTGAATTAGGATGGTTTGATTATGGAGCTATGGTTGCTGAATTTAGAGACTTTGCCTTTATAAACAAAAAAGGAGATGTTGGCGTTGTAAAATCTAGCTTTGGATATCATATTATAAGAATTGACGATCAAAAGAACTTCCAAAAAGCAATTAAAATGGTGACTTTTGGAAGAAAAATTGAAGCATCCGAAAAAACAGAAAATGCTATTTTTGAAAAAGCAGAAACATTTACCTCTAATGTGACTGCTTCTAAAAACTTTCGACAAAAAGCTAAAGAAAGTGGTTACGAGGTAAACTCTATTTCTGGCGTAAAAATGATGGATGAATCTATTTCTGATATTAAAAATCAACGCACAATTGTAAACTGGGCATTTAAAAAAGATACTAAGGTTGGAAATATTAAAAGATTTGATACGGAAGATGGCTATTTAGTTGTACAATTAGACAAAGCCCAAGAAAAAGGACTCATGGACTTATCGTTAGCGAGTATCGGTGTAAGACGGATATTATTTGAACAAAAGAAAGCTGAATATATCACAAAAGGTATGGGAACAATGTCTTTAACCGATATTGCTGCCAAATATAAGGTATCTGTTTTGAGTTCTTTAGCAGTATCTTTAGCAAGCCCTGT
>JAVHOP010000130.1:0-19029 GCA_036170135.1 Flavobacteriaceae bacterium
GATTTAAAGACAAATAAAATGAATACTATCCAGTTGAAACAAGAACTAATTCATAGGATTTCCAGAATTGAAGACATTGACTTTCTCAATGCTATCAAGACAATTTTGGACTATAAGAAAAAAGAGTCTTTTATTGAATTAACAGCTGACCAGGAGAAAGAATTGCTTTTTGCAAGTAAAGAGGCGAAAAAAGGAAATGTGATTTCACAATCAGAAATGGATCAAAAAGTGGAAGAATGGCTAAGCGAGAAGTAATCTGGACGAAAAATTCCGAAATTCAATTGCAAGAAATTCTTGAATTCTTCACTAAAAGAAACAAAAGCGGATTATACTCGAGAAAACTTTATAAGAAATTTAAGACAGAACTTATTACTGTCTCGAAAAATCCTGAATCAGGAATAAAAACAAAACTAGACCAAATTAGAGGCCTGGTTATTGAAGATTATATTTTATTTTACGAAATACTTGAAGACAGAATAATAATTCTGAAAGTTTGGGATTGCAGACAGGATCCTAACAAACTAAATATTCTGAGATAAACAACAACTAATGCCAACAGCTAGAGTTTCGTTGGGTGCGTAGCACGAACAATGAAACTCCTGTTGAACGAAACCAATTACATATCCGTTAACCTATGCATTTGTCTACTTTAGTGCTGTCCTAAAAATGGGAAGCTTACATTTGCATATTCATCTAATCACATCTGACCGACAAAAAATGGGGCATTTAGACGAAGTGTTGTTTAAAAAAGGAACAATGAAGCTTTACTTACCGAAAGAATGAAAAAACAACGAAGGCATAACAGGGGTTTTGCAAAAAAGCGGGTTTCAGTGCTTAACCTAAATTTAGCAATTTTTATTAACTTTGGTGCTTAATCAAAGGAAAGTGCATTTTAAACCGCTTCTTCGCAATTACCCGATCGTTAGCTACCATTATATGAAGACACCGATAACCATAACATTTTTCGTTTTAACCTTGCTTTTTTCTTGTGACAGTTCGACAAAGAAAACGCAGGACGAAAAAAAGGTAACGTATATTGACACGTTGCAACAGGATAGCTCAAAGACAAGAAATCCAATCGAAGAAACATTAAAGACAATTCCCAAAAACATAAAACCTGTATTGGGTTACAGGTTTATTGTATTAGGAGACTTTGACGGAGATGATAAAAAAGAAAAACTCATTGAGCATTTTTATTCAGGACTTGACAATAAAGAAACAAATAAGTTCTACGACGGTTTATCTGACTATGACCAACTTGTTGCCTTGACAGTAAAGAAAGAACCATTTTCATTTGTAAGCTCTGACAACAGACTAATTGATACTTTGCATGTTTCTTCTGGCGGACAACTTTTAGGACTTTCTTATCTTAAAAATGAAGGTGACCTAAATGGTGACGGAACGGACGAAGTTTCTTATGTTGTTAACTGGGCTGATTGGTCAAATTTGAACACTTGGCATTTGGTGACTTACAAAAACAAAAAATGGATAGAACTATATTCATTTCCAATTTTGGACTGGCAACTTCCTGACCTACCCGAAACTTTTAATCAGTATGGCCTATTCGGACTTGAACAGAAAATAATAAATTCAACAAATAATACAATTAATAAGCGAATAGAAAAGGAACTTTTATCATTCAAAGGTCTTGTGAAAAAAGTAAAAACAAATAAAATTCAAGTAATATTTAGAAATGACGAAGCAGAAGAAGATACAATGATTGTGGACTTAAAGCGAATGAAATGAAAAGAATAACGGCAGCTAATACGGGTTTGGCAAAAGTGGGGGTGTAGTGGTTAAATGAAGCTATGTGCTTCTATTAAAGTTTGTGCTTGGTTGACAGTGAAGAGCTTCTAGATCCCACCTGCGTGTAGCTGCAAAACGATATAAATAATTAATTTAATGATAGATAAAGATAAAAAAATACAAATACGAAATAGCACTGCTGAATTTTTGATTTTTACAAATCAAAGTAAAACATCAACAATTGAAGTTCGATATGAAGATGAAACAATTTGGTTAAGTCAAAAATTAATAGCTGAATTATTTGATGTTGAAGTAAATACTATAAATTATCATTTAAAAGAAATATACAAAAGTGGTGAAATTCAGGAAGAACGAACTATTCGAAAATTTAGAATAGTTCAAACAGAAGGAAGCAGGGAAGTAAATAGAGAGATTGATTTTTACAATCTTGATGCCATAATTTCAGTAGGATTCAGAGTTAATTCAGTTCGTGCCACACAGTTTAGACAATGGGCAACACAAGTTGTAAAAGAATATGCAATAAAGGGTTATGTTCTTGACCGTAAGCGAATGGAAAACGGAACTTTTATTGACGAAGATTATTTTGAACAGCTACTCGAAGAAATCAGAGAAATTAGATTAAGCGAACGCCGCTTTTATCAAAAAATTACAGATATTTACGCTACAAGTATAGATTACAATAAAGATGCCCCGACAACAAAAGATTTTTTTGCAAAAATTCAGAACAAATTACATTACGCAATACATCAACTTACAGCAGCAGAATTAATAGTAAAACGTGCTGATAATAAAAGAGATTATATGGGATTAACTTCGTGGAAAAATAGTCCGGAAGGAAAAATTTTTAAAAGTGATGTTTCAATTGCAAAAAATTATTTAACCAAAGAAGAATTAGAAAGTTTAGGTAGAATTGTTAATGCTTATCTTGAATTAGCGGAAAATAGAGCCAAACGACAAATTCCGATGACAATGGAAGACTGGGCAAAAAGATTAGATTTATTTCTACAATTTGATGATAGAGAAATACTTCAAAATGCTGGTACAATAAGTGCTGAAATTGCAAAACAACACGCAGAAAGCGAATTTGAAAAATACAGAATTGTTCAAGATAAATTGTTCCAATCGGATTTTGATAAATTAATAGAAAATATTGTTAATAAACAAATTGAAGAATAAAAATACCATAACAAATGCTAAAACGACAAGTGCAGGCATTGTGCGAAACTTGAAATTACTTTACAATAATTTACATTGTGCTGAATTGAAACATTTATATTTAAGTTCCTGTACCTGCGTTTAGCATTTCACCTTATATAATATTTAAAATTATTTAACCAAAACTAATTCAGCAATTCAGGAGCTCTGGCAAAACTAAGTTCAACTTGTCACAAATTTAATTTATCTCTTTAGTAATAATGATAGG
Source organism: Flavobacteriaceae bacterium (assembly GCA_036170135.1). Taxonomy (GTDB): domain Bacteria; phylum Bacteroidota; class Bacteroidia; order Flavobacteriales; family Flavobacteriaceae; genus CG1-02-35-72. The sequence continues at coordinate 3,191 of JAVHOP010000130.1, forward strand.
CAGTAGTTCGTTAAAGTTGGCGAGTTTAATTATAGAAATAGATATAAATTTAGACTTTTAAATGATTTATTTTTGAAACAAAAAAGAACTACAAATGAAAACTATTGAGCAATGGCTATCAGAATATGACTTAAACCATCAAAATAAGACTAACATCATTATTCATTATATATGTGTACCAGCCATTTATTTTTCGGTTATAGGATTATTCATGAGTATTCCGCCAACTATTTTATCGCGAACACTAAATTTAGAAAATCCACTTATTGAAAATTGGGGTGCGCCCATATCTGCCGTAATTTTACTCTTTTATGTTCTTTTATCGATAAGAGTCGCCATTAAAATGTTGCTATTTTCAGCTTTGTGTATCTTGGGAAATTATTATTTATCAAAAGTGACACCACAGTTTAACACCGCTTTAATACTCCTTATTCTTGGTTTTATCGGACAATTTTATGGTCATTTTATTGAGCGTAATAAACCATCATTTCTTAAAGATGTACAATTTCTATTAATAGGACCAGCTTGGGTAATAAAAAAGATTTTTGGATAACATGTATCATAAAATTTTCAATAATATTTCGTTTGATGATTTTAGTAAACTGGATATACGCATCGGGACTATTGTTGATGTTCAAGATTTTGACAAAGCACGTAAACTGGCATATCAATTAAAAATTGATTTTGGTAGCTTAGGCATTAAACAATCGAGTGCGCAAATAACCTCATTATATTCAAAATCAGCTCTTTTAAATCGTCAAATTATTGCCATAGTAAATTTTGAGCGCAAACAAATAGCTAATTTTTTTAGTGAGTGTTTGATTTTAGGCGTTGCCAATTCTGACGGTAAAATTGTTTTACTTCAATCAGATAAACCAATTAAAAACGGGACTTCCATTAGTTAAAGATGATAGATAATAACTTTTTAAATGATTTAAAATTAAAGCTAAATGGCGATTTGTTTTTCGACGATTTACACAAAGCTATTTATGCTACAGATGCATCGGTTTATAGAAAAATTCCACTTGCAATTGCTTATCCAAAGGATTTATTTGATCTAAAAGCGCTGATAAATTTTGCGCAACATCATCGTATTGGGTTAATTCCTAGAACAGCTGGCACTTCTTTAGCAGGACAATGTGTTGGTGATGGTTTGGTTGTAGATACCTCTAAATATTTTACAAGAATTTTAGGTTTTAATGAGAGCGAAAAATCGGTAATAGTTGAACCTGGTGTGATTCGCGACGATTTAAATCGGTTTTTAAAACCTTATGGATTATTTTTTGGACCAAATACATCTACATCTAATCGCTGTATGATTGGTGGTATGGTTGGTAATAATTCATCTGGTTCAACATCAATTAGGTATGGCGTTACACGCGATAAAATCATTCAGTTAAACACCGTTTTAAGCGATGGTTCAACGGCTATTTTTAAGACGATTTCTTCCGATGGTTTTAAATCAAAAATGCAAGGACAAAACCTTGAAAATAAAATATACCATCAGCTTTTTGATGAATTATCACAAGAAAATATTCAAACTGAAATCCTCAAAAATTTCCCAAACCCTAAAATTCACCGTCGCAATCACGGTTACGCTGTTGATTCGCTTTTAAATTGTTCACTTTTTGGAGGCGAAAACGATTTTATTAATTTGGGGCAATTGCTTTGTGGTAGTGAAGGCACACTTGCTTTTACAACCGAAATTACCTTGCAGTTAGATGATTTACCTCCTAAAGAAAATCTCATGATTGCAGTGCATTTTAAAAGTTTATCCGAGAGTTTGGAGGCTGTAGTCATAGCGATGAAATATCATTTATACAGCTGTGAGTTGATGGATAAAACCATTTTAGATTGCACAAAAAGTAACCGCGAACAAGTACTTAATCGTTTTTTTATTGAAGGAGACCCCGGCGCTATTCTAATGATTGAAGTGGCTGCTACAACTAAAACTGAAGTTTTAAATCAGGCTCAAAATATAGTAAACGATTTAAAAAAGCACCAATTTGGTTATGCTTTTCCCATTCTAGAAGGCAACGATATTAATAAAGTTATCGAATTGCGCAAGGCTGGTTTAGGTTTATTGGGAAATATTATTGGCGATAAAAAAGCAGTTGCTTGTATTGAAGATACCGCCGTTTTGTTTTCAGATTTGCCAAAATATATCGGCGAATTACAAAAAATAATGGATAAATACGGACAGCGGGCTGTCTTTTTTGCGCACGCTGGTGCCGGCGAAATTCATATCCGCCCCATTTTAAATCTAAAAAAACAAACCGACGTAACACTATTCAGAACCATTACTACCGAAACCGCCAAATTGGTAAAAAGTTATGGCGGTTCTTTTAGTGGTGAACACGGCGATGGCATGGTGCGCGCCGAATTTATCCCCTTGATGATTGGCGAAAAAAATTATGATTTGCTTAAACGCATCAAAAACACGTTCGACCCAAACAATATTTTAAATCCGGGTAAGATTGTCAATCCGTTTAAAATGGATGAAAACTTGCGTTATATACCCGAACGTGAAGAACCAAAAATAGAAACTATTTTAGATTTCTCGGACTCGCTCGGAATTTTGCGCGCAACCGAAAAGTGCAATGGCTCAGGCGATTGCCGCAAATCAGTTGAAGCTGGAGGTGTGATGTGTCCGAGTTATCGTGCTACTAAAAATGAAACCGATACCACCCGAGCACGTGCCAATGCTTTACGCGAATTTTTGACTAATTCAAATCAGCAAAATAAATTCAATCACAAAGAATTGAAACAAGTTTTCGATTTGTGTTTGAGCTGTAAAGCCTGTGCATCAGAATGTCCTAGTAATGTTGATGTTGCTGCGCTTAAAGCTGAGTTTTTATATCAATATCAAAGAGAAAATGTACCAGATTTAAGAACCAAAATGTTTGCTCAAAATGCCAAATTTGCGGCTAAAGTTGGAGGATTGGCTTTTTTGGCAAATCTAATTGCAAATACGTCTTTATCAAAACGCATTTTAGGAATTGCCACTCAAAGAAGCATTCCAAAAATTGCCAACCAATCTTTTTATAAATGGTTTTCAAAACAACAAAAACAAAAAAATTCAAAGAAATATCATGCTGCTGTTTATTTATTTAATGATGAATTTACAAATTTTTACGATGTTAGTATCGGTAAAGATGCGGTTTTTTTGCTTGAAAGACTTGGTTATGAAGTTAAGGTAATTGAGCATTCCGAAAGTGGCAGAAGCGCAATCTCAAAAGGTTTTTTAGAAAATGCTAAAGTTTTTGCTGATGAAAATATAGCTATTTTTAAAGATCTCATCACAAAAGATACGCCACTTATAGGCATAGAGCCATCCGCCATTTTAACTTTTAGAGACGAATATTTGCGTTTGGCAGAAGATAAAGATAGTGCCAAAAATATAGCGAAAAATACTTTTACCGTAGAGGAATTTATATCGCAAGAATTTACAAAAGGCAAGATTAAAAGCACTCAATTTACATTAGCCGAAAAGCAGATAAAAATCCATACCCATTGTCATCAAAAATCATTGAGCAATAGTGCCAGTACCTTTGCCATGTTGAATATTCCTAAAAATTATTCCGTTCAGCTTTTAGCTTCAGGCTGTTGTGGTATGGCAGGATCATTTGGATACGAAAAAGAACATTACGAAATCAGTATGCAAATAGGAGAAGCTAATTTGTTTAAAAAATTGAGATCATTTTCTGCTGAAACAATTATTTCTGCAAACGGAACTAGTTGCCGACATCAAATTAAAGATGGTACAAATCGCCAAGCCTTGCATCCAATAAGCATTTTAAAAAATGCATTAAAGTGATTTAACGCTCCATGAGTTGAAAACTTTAGCAGGGTTTTATGAGTTAATTAAATAAAATTCCTACTTTTAAAAACTTAAGACTAAATACAAACCAAATGAAAAAAATTATTTTATGCTTACTGGTTGTTTTATCAATCAGTTTTACAGCTAAGTCTCAAAAGAAACTATCAAAAATCAATGTGAAAATTTCAAATTCGATAGCAAAACATGAAGCAGATTTAATAAAGATTAGCGATGCTATCTGGGCGCAAGCAGAAACCGCCATGCTAGAGATTAATTCTTCAAAAATTTTAGCAGATTACGCCGAAAAAAACGGCTTTAAAGTAGAACGCGGTGTCGCCGGAATGCCAACGGCTTTTGTGGCGACTTACGGCTCAGGCAAGCCTGTAATCAGTGTTTTAGGTGAGTTTGACGCCTTACCTGGATTATCGCAAAAAGCAGAAGCGAACAAAAATCCAATTACCAATGGTGCACCTGGTCACGGTTGCGGTCATAATCTTTTTGGAACGGGAAGTTTGGGTGCAGCCATCGCCATCAAAGAATTGATTGAATCGGGCGATTTAAAAGGAACTGTAAAATTCTTCGGGACCCCTTCAGAAGAGACTTATTTTGGTAAAATTTGGATGGTTAGGGAAGGCTTATGGAAAGATGTTGATGTAAATTTAAGTTGGCATCCCGCAGCCGAAATGAAGGCCGATGCTCAAAGTTCGTTGGCTTTAGTCGATTTTAAAATCGAATTTTTCGGACAAGCTGCCCATGCCTCTGCCGATCCTTGGAACGGACGAAGCGCTGCCGATGCATTAGAGTTATATACAACCGGAATCAATTATTATCGCGAACACGTACATCCAACGGTTAGAATGCATTATCTTATTCAAGACGCCGGCAAAGTAGTCAATGTAGTGCCAGATTATGCCAGTTTATGGATGCGAGCCAGAGATACCAAGCGTTCGGGCTTGATGCCAGTTTATGAACGTACTATGAAAATGGCCGAAGGGGCTGCTATTTTAGCAAATGTAGATTATAAAGTGACTTTGATATCGGGTATTTATGAATTGCTTGTAAACCGAGCTGGTGAAGAAGTGATGCAAAAAAATTTAGAATTACTAGGTCCAATTACCTATACCGATGATGAAATTGTTTTTGGGAAAAAAATACAAGAAGCTACTCAAAAACCGCAAATCGGATTTGACAGTGCCATTAAACCTTTAGAAGACACTAAAGAAAATCCGGGGGGAGGTTCAACCGACGTTGGTGATGTGAGTTGGAATGTAGCAAACATCAATCTTGGTGTTACCACAGCACCAAAAGATACACCTTGGCATTCTTGGGCGGTAGTTGCTTGCGGTGGCATGTCTATTGGTCATAAAGGAATGATTTATGCATCAAACGCTTTGGCGATGACGATGGCCGATTTATTTCAAGACCAAAAATTGGTTGATAAAATTAAAGCTGAGTATGTTAAACGCAAAGGAAACGAGGTCTATAAAGCAATTATTCCCGATGGACCACCACCAGTACCTTCAAAATAAATTTTCAGGCCTCACAAATTTTTAAAAATTTGTGAGGCCTTTTTTATTGAAATAGATTCTAAAGTTTCTCTAATAAAAGGGATGATAAATCTGAGTTATATCTTCAGCATTTTGCCTTAAACCATCGGTAACGATTCTTTGCAATACAGTCGTAAACTAAATCCCGTAAAGGTTTAGGAATAATCATAAAGAAATAAAAAATTTTAATAATTCCGTCCAAATGTCTAGCTATACGCAAGGCTGCATCAGACTTGTAATAAACTTTTTGTTGTGATACCAAAACAATGGAATCAAAATTTTCAAAAGATTTTTGATGTAACTGTAACAAAATATTTTTTGCAGCGTCAGATTGAAGTGATATCAATAAAAAATGTTTTTTTGAATCGTGGCTAATTACAAATTTTACAGAGCTATTGCAGAGGTTACAGTCACCATCAAACAGAATAATAGAATTGTTATTTATAGAAATCATAAACAAAAATAGAGATATTAAACATTTGTTTTAACAAAATATTAGCAAGATAAACAACAAGTAACAATTATTTTCGCTCAAAACTAAATATAATGATTATACTTCACAATTTACATAAATCTTATCCCATTGGTCATGATTCTTTACACGTTTTAAAAGGTCTAGATTTACATATTAAGGAAGGAGAATTTGTATCAATTATGGGATCTTCGGGTTCTGGTAAATCGACTTTACTAAATATTATTGGTTTATTAGATACTCACGATGTTGGTGAATATCATCTTAATGGTCAGCTTATTGAGCACTTAGACGAGAAAAAAGCAGCCGTTTTACGTAATAAATTTTTAGGATTTATATTTCAATCATTTAACTTGATAAATTACAAAACAGCCTTAGAAAATGTGGCGTTGCCATTATATTACAAAGGTATTGGCAGAAAAGAGCGACAAGTAATCGCTATGGAATATCTAGAAAAAGTGGGTTTAAAAGAACGAGCTAATCATTTGCCAAGCGAACTTTCGGGAGGCGAAAAACAGCGTGTGGCAATAGCGCGCGCTTTAGCAACTAACCCAAAAGTGGTTTTAGCCGATGAACCAACAGGAGCGTTAGATACCGTAACTTCTCATTCGGTTATGGAACTTTTAAGAAAAATTAACGATGAAGGTATGACTGTTGTCGTTATTACACACGAAGAAGATATTGCTGATGATACCGATAGAATTGTTCGTTTACGAGATGGTATTATCATTAGTGATGAAAAAGTAATCAAAAAAACAAGGGTATAGAGACATGTTTGATTTAGATCGTTGGACAGAAATTTTTCAGACGCTAAGTAAAAATAAGTTAAGAACTGCCTTATCTGGATTTACGATTGCGTTTGCAATTCTGCTTTTTACACTCTTATTTGGCATTGGAAATGGCTTAAAACACACATTTGAAAAGCAATTTGCTGGCGATGCTCAAAATTCTGTTTATATTAGGTCTGGTAAAACAACAAAGCCATATAAAGGCTTACAAAGCGGACGTAAAATTCAGTTTAAAAATGATGACACTAAATTTATCAATGAACAATTTGATAAAAATATTCAGTTTTTTAGTCCAAATATCGAACGTTTCAATGTGCAAACTATCTATAAAGGCGAACAAAATAATTACACCATAAGAGGTGTTTACCCCGATTATCAGCCATTAGAATCGGCGGTTATTCAAGAAGGTAGATTTATTAGTGTTTTAGATTTAAAAAGAAGAGCAAAAGTTGTTGCTATTGGCAGATTGGTAGCAGAAGATCTATTTAAAAATTTCCCCGCTTTAGGGAAAAATATTAGTATAGATGGCATTTCCTATCAAGTAATTGGCGTCTTTAGTGACCCCGGTGGCGATAACGATGAACGTTATATCTATCTACCATTTACAACAGCACAAGGAATGTACCGGTCTAACGATGAAGTCGATCAATTTGGACTCACTTTTAACCCGGCGTTGAGTGTTGATAAGGCATTGGCATTTACAAACTTATTAGAAAAAGTTTTAAAAGAAAAGCACCAAGTTGATCCGCGAGACCAAAGTGCACTTCGCGTTCAAAACTATGCCGAAGGGACAAAAAACGTGCAACAATTTATGACTGTACTTAATATAATTATTCTTTTTATAGGCATCGGAACATTAATAGCAGGTATTATTGGAATTAGTAATATTATGGTTTATATTGTTAAAGAACGCACTAAAGAAATTGGTATCAGAAAAGCATTGGGAGCAACGCCTTCATCTATTATAGGAATGATTATGATGGAATCTATTTTTGTAACTGCAATTGCTGGTTATACTGGGTTGATGATTGGCGTATTTACACTAAAAGCTATTGGCAATAGTTTAGAAAAATATTTTATTATCAATCCGAGTGTTGAAACCTATGTGGTTGTTGGAGCAACCATCATTTTGATTATTGCCGGCACCATTGCTGGTTACATTCCTGCTAAACGCGCTTCGAGTATCAAACCTATTGAAGCATTGAACGACCAATAATTATGAAATTTATATTCGATTTAGATACTTGGCAAGAAATTTACAGCAGCATTCGTAAAAATAAAATACGAACTGCTATTACCATTATTGGTGTTATGTGGGGTATTTTTTTGTTAGTTGTTTTGTTAGGAGCAGCAAAAGGTGTTGAAAATAATTTCAACAAAATATTTGGGAGCTTTGCCACTAATAGTGTGTTTATTTGGGCGCAATCTACAAGCGAACCTTTTAAAGGTTTTCAAGAAGGACGAAGACTAACCCTTAAAATGACGGATTTAGAAAGTATCAAAAGCGAAATTAAAGGACTTGAATTTGTGGTGCCTAGACATCAAACGCAAGCCATTGCTGTAAATAATTTTAAATCGGGAACTTTTGGGATTTACGGAGATTATCCTGAACTCGATAAAGTACAGAAAAAAGACATGGTTTGGGGACGATTTATCAACGATAATGACATCCTCGAAAATAAAAAAGTATGTGTCATTGAAGAAGAAATTTACAAGCAATTGTTCGACAAAGACGAATATCCAATAGGCCAATATATCAAAATTAACAATGTCAATTATAAACTTGTAGGGATGTATAAAGAAGGGGCACTTAGAACCGGAGGACCTCAAGGAAGTATTCATATTCCGTTTACCACCTTTCAGCAAGTTTACAACCGAGGCAATTCGATAGGCTGGTTAACAATTACTGGTAGACCTGGGTTTGATATTTCGCAAATTGAAACTGATGTTAAATTATTGCTTAAAAATCTTCACCAAGTAAATCCCGAAGATAATCGCGCCTTTGGTAGTTTTAACTTAGGAAAAGAAATTGCCAAAGTAACCGGCTTTTTAACAGGCATGCAGTTTTTAACTTGGTTTGTAGGAATTGCCACGTTAATAGCAGGTGTTTTTGCGATAGGCAATATTTTGTTAATCACGGTAAAAGAACGCACAAAAGAGATTGGAATTAGACGTGCCTTAGGGGCTAAACCTTGGGAAATTAAACGTCAAATTATATTAGAATCAATCTTTTTGACAGGTGTAGCAGGCGCCTTAGGAATTATTGCCGGTGGTTTGGTGTTGATGTTAATTGATGCCACTATGGGACAAGGCGAAAATGCCACTTTATCAAATCCTACGGTAGATGTACCTGTAATTTTAATAGCCTTTGCCACCCTGATGATATTAGGGACTTTAATCGGACTCATCCCAGCACAACGCGCTGTCAGTATAAAACCAATAGAAGCATTAAGAGAAGAATAAAAAATTAAAATCATGAACAAAAAAGTAAAAATTATTTTATTAAGCATTTTGGGAATCCTATTTTTAGTTGTAATGGTTTGGTTTGCCAAAAAAAACGCCAAATCACCTATAGAATATGAAACTGAAAAGCCATTTAAAGCGACCATTATAAATAAAGCAGTGGCAACAGGTAAAGTTATACCACTTGAAGAGGTTTTGATAAAACCTCAGATAGCCGGAATTATCGATAAAATTTATGTCGAGGAAGGCGCTAAAGTTAATAAAAACGATTTGATAGCAACTGTTAGAGTGGTGCCAAACGTGCAATCGTTAAATAGTGCTATAGGACGTGTTCAAACTATTAAAATTCAACTAAAAAACTCCGAAGTCAATTATACTAGGAATAAAGCCTTATTCCAAAAAGGTGTGATTTCAAAATCAGATTTTGAAAAGTTCGAATTACCCTATTTTCAAGCACAACAAGATCTTAAAAATGCCGAAAGCGACTTAGATATTGTTAAAAAAGGCTCAACTGCTGGTCTTGGCACTTTGGCTAACACCAATATTTTAGCCACGATGTCTGGAACAATTCTAGAAATCCCTGTAAAAGAAGGCGACCAAGTTATTCAAAGTAATAGCTTTAATGCAGGTACTACAATTGCTTCGATAGCCGATTTAAGTATGATGATTTTTGAAGGTAAAGTTGATGAAGCTGAAGTTGGAAAACTTAAAAAAGGAACCGAGTTAAATGTTACACTGGGTGCAATTGATAAAAAGGAATTTAAAGCCAATTTAAATTTTATTGCACCAAAAGGAACTGAAGAAAATGGCGCTGTTCAGTTTAAAATAAAAGCTAATGTAAAACTGGATGAAGCCTATTTTATTAGAGCCGGTTATAGCGCAAATGCTTCAATTATTTTAGAGCAACGCGATAGCGTTTTATCTATTAAAGAATCGCTTTTAAAATTCGATAAGAAAACAGAAAAGCCCTATATTGAAGTTAAAGTTGGAGACCAAAAGTTTGAAAGGCGCGACATAGAACTCGGCATTTCTGATGGCATCAATGTTGAAGTGTTAAAAGGAGTGAAACCTAAAGATGAAATTAAAATATGGAATAAAGCCAAGAAAGACGATAAAGACACCAATAATGACAATTAAAGATACCTAGAATTTAGAGTTAAAAAGTGCTTATTTTTAAGCACTTTTTTTTGTTTTGCTAAAAAACTATTTTTCCACTTTATTTCTAAATAATTTTATTTATTTTTATAGGATAAATTTAAAACTTTAAGAACATGGAGACTAAGTTATTACATTTAGGCGATTTAAAATTTAATTTAGATGTGTGGTTAAGAGAATTAAAATTCCACAAACAAGAGCTCAATTTCTTCGAAAAAAAATTAGAAGAAATTTCAATCAGAAATTTAGGATCTGACGCTATGATTCCACTCGAAAAATTTCAAAACCGAATTTCGACTGAGAAAGACGTCCTCAACAAATTAAAACATCGTATAAAGTTTAAAAAGAGTCTTTTAGATAAAATCTCTGATGTTGGTAATATTGATAAGTCGCACTTGACAAAACAATTCTTATTGAGTGAAGAAATGCTCACCTATAACAAATTAAATTTTGAATTAAAAAATGAAATGATGACTTATTTTCTAGATTGGTTATAGTTTAAAATTCACCCCAAATTCAATTGTAGCAATGTTAATTCCGCTGTTTGGGTGCTTTAATTCGGCATTTGACAGATGACGAAGACTTCCTCTAAAATCAAAATTTAATTTTGATATTAATTTTTTGCTAAAGCCCAAGCCAATATTATCGGCAAAAGCAAAACCTTTTGCCAAACGCTCTGTGCGTTTGCTGATAGACATGGGACCAACTCCCAAAAAAATATAAATGCCAACCGTATTTGTTATTTTGTGGCTCACAATTAAATTGGCATTCATAATATATTCAGTTATGAGTTTGCTCTTTGTAAATTCTGCTCTTTTTGCTAGATAATCAGGCTCATTTGGTTGAATAAAATAAAAGTTTAATAGTTGATGTTTAGAAAATCCCACGGTTGGTTGAATTTCTAAGTCTATACTATATTTGCCTTGCCTTAACGGATAAAATAATTGTATTTTAAAAAGATTGCTGGTGTAACTATAATCTTTATCATCTAAAAAGAGACCTCCCTGATTTCCATAGCCGTACATAAAACCTATCCTTGTAGGTTGGTACCATTTTTTTTCTTGAGCTTTTACAAACAGAACATTTAAAAGGACAAAGATTAAGACAAAATAAATACGAGCGGACTTAGATAAATTGTTTAGCAATGTTTTCAGCTTTTTTTGAAGTTGAATAATCATAAAATCCCTCACCAGTTTTAACACCTAATTTACCTGCCGTAACCATATTTACTAAAAGCGGACAGGGTGAATATTTAGGATTCCCAAAACCGCTGTAAAGGACATTTAGAATAGATAAACAAACATCTAAACCAATAAAATCGGCTAATTGTAGTGGTCCCATAGGATGTGCCATTCCTAATTTCATTACGGTATCAATTTCGTAAACTCCAGCAACACCTTCATAAAGTGAATAAATAGCTTCATTTATCATCGGCATTAAAATGCGATTGGCAATAAAACCGGGATAATCGTTCACTTCAACAGGAATTTTACCGAGTTTTTTAGAAATTTCCATAATTTGCTGAGTCACTTCGTCAGTTGTAGCGTAGCCTCTAATAACTTCTACGAGTCTCATCACAGGCACAGGATTCATAAAATGCATGCCAATTACACTTTCGGGTCGATTGGTAACTGAGGCGATTTTTGTGATAGAAATTGAGGAAGTATTACTTGCCAAAATAGCACCTTTTGGGCTAAATTCATCTAGCATTTTAAAGATTTTAAGTTTTAAGTCGCTGTTTTCTGTAGCGGCCTCAATAACTAAATCAGCTTTTTGAACACCCATTTTAATATCTGTATGCGTACTGATATTTGCTATAATTTCTTCTTTTTGAGTTTGAGAGATAAGCTCTTTTAGCAACATTCTGTCAAGATTTTTAGCAATTGTAGCCATCCCTTTATCAAGGGCATCTTGGCTAATATCAATAAGTTGAACAGAATAACCACTTTGAGCGAATGTGTGCGCAATACCATTTCCCATGGTTCCTGCGCCTATAACTGAAATATTTTTCATCTTGTTTATTTTTTAAAACAATCTATAATTTTTTGAGCAACTATTAAAGATTTAGAACCATCCTCAAAAGAAACAATTGGTATTGAATTATTGTTAATGGCATCGGCAAATGTTTCGAGTTCATCTAAAATGGCGTTATTTTGTTGTACGACAGGGTTTTCAAAATAAATTTGTTTTTTTAACCCTTCTGCATTTTGAAGAATCATAGCAAATTCATCAGGATTTTCAGGAACATCTTGCATCCGGACTACTTCTGTTTTCTTATCGAGAAAATCGACAGAGATATAGGCATCTTTTTGAAAAAAGCGCGTTTTTCGCATATTTTTTAAGGAAATTCTGCTGGCTGTAAGATTTGCAACACATCCATTTTCGAATTCAATTCTGGCATTAGCAATATCTGGAGTATCACTAATTACAGCAATACCACTTGCACTGATATGTTTTATGGGGCTATTTACAACACTTAAAATAATATCGATATCGTGAATCATTAAATCTAAAATTACAGGCACATCAGTTCCTCTCGGATTAAACTCTGCCAAGCGATGCGTTTCAATAAACATCGGATTTTTGATAAAACCTTTTGCGGCTTTAAAAGCTGGATTAAAACGCTCAACATGACCAACTTGTCCCTTTAGATGATGTTCTTTAAGCAAAGCGAGCAAGGTTTCAGCTTCGGCAACAGTTGTTGTTATAGGTTTTTCTACAAAAATATGTTTGCCCTTATTAATAGCTTCAAGCGCACAATCAAAATGAGACAGGGTAGGAGTCACAATATCAACAACATCAACCGCATTAATCAATTTTGAAATACTGTCAAAATTGCGATAACCAAATTCTTTTGAGACTTTGGCCGCATTTTTAGACAGTGAATCATAAAATCCTACCAATTGGTATTTTTCAGATTGATCAAGTAACTTTAAATGGATTTTTCCTAAGTGACCAGCACCTAATACGCCGACTTTAAGCATCTTTTTAATTTTGCACAAAAATACTAATCTTTAGGCATAAATTGCTAATTTTAAGACTTCAAATTTAAATTCAATTGAAAGACACACTTAAACATCAAGGGCTTAGAAATCAATTAATAAAGAGCTTAGCATTAAAGGGAATAGCCGATAATAAGGTATTAGAGGCGATGGCACAAATACCAAGGCATTTATTTATGGATTCAAGTTTTGAAGATTTTGCTTATCAAGATAAAGCTTTTCCAATTGGTGCTAATCAAACTATTTCTCAACCTTATACGGTAGCTTTTCAAACTGAGCAACTTCAGGTAAAGGCCGATGACATGATATTAGAAATAGGCACTGGTTCTGGGTACCAAACTAGTCTTTTAATTGCTTTAAAAGCAAAAGTTTATACCATTGAGAGGCAATTAAAATTATATAAAAAGGCAACTTTATTTTTGCCGAAATTAGGCTATTACCCTAAAGCAATGCGTTTTGGTGATGGTTATTTGGGTTTGCCTGAATTCGCTCCTTTTGACGGAATTATCGTTACAGCTGGGGCACCATTTATACCGAAAGAATTGCTTAGTCAGCTAAAAATTGGTGGACGTTTAGTAATTCCTGTAGGAATAGATGTTCAAATTATGACCTTGATTATTAGAAAGGGCGAAAAGGATTTTGAAAAGCATGAACTCGGCGACTTCAAATTTGTGCCCATGCTTGAAAAAAAGAACTAATCAAAATTTGCCATAAAAAAACCGCAACAATAGTGCGGTTTAAATTCTTTTAAAAAGGAAAATTATTTGATAACTTTTACGCTAACAGCATTTAACCCTTTTTTGCCTTCTTTTAGTTCGAATTCTACTACATCACCTTCGTTAATATTGTCTATTAACCCAGAAACATGAACGAAGTATTCTTTTTTTGATTCTTCATCCGTGATAAATCCAAAACCTTTAGATTCATTAAAAAATTTTACGGTACCTTTTTTCATTGAAATATTGATAATATGTTAAGAGTCAAAGATAATATTATTATGAATAAAAAAATGTTTTTTTTACTTAAATATTTTTTACCTGTATTTTAATCAAAAAATGACCTTTACCAGCCTAAAAGATATGCAAAAATAAGTGGGGCAACAATAGTAGCATCCGATTCAATAATGAATTTTGGGGAGGTGGTGTCTAATTTTCCCCAAGTAATTTTTTCGTTTGGAACGGCACCTGAATATGAGCCATAACTGGTTGTTGAATCGCTAATCTGGCAGAAATAACTCCAAAACGGCGTATCAGTCCGCTCTAAATCTTGATATAACATCGGAACAACACAAATAGGAAAATCGCCTGAAATTCCACCGCCAATTTGGAAGAAGCCAATGCCTTTATCTTCTGCGTTTTGAGTGTACCAATCGGCTAAAAACATCATATATTCAATACCAGATTTCATCGTACTTGGGTTCAATTCTCCTTTCATGCAATAAGAAGCAAAGATATTTCCCATGGTAGAATCTTCCCATCCGGGAACGATAATTGGCAAGTTTTTTTCGGCCGCAGCCAACATCCAACTATTTTTTGAATCGATTTCGTAATATTGCTCTAAAACACCTGATAATAACATTTTGTACATAAATTCGTGAGGCAAAAAGCGTTCTCCATTAGTTTGAGCATCTTTCCAAATTTTAAAAATATGGACTTGTAAACGCCTAAAAGCTTCTTCTTCGGGAATACAGGTATCGGTTACGCGGTTTAATCCTTTTTCAAGTAAATTCCATTCATCTTGTGGTGTAAAATCGCGATAATTTGGAACGCGTTTGTAATGAGAATGCGCCACTAAGTTCATAATGTCTTCTTCAAGATTGGCACCGGTACAAGAAATAATTGCCACTTTGTCTTGGCGAATCATCTCGGCTAATGAGATTCCTAATTCGGCTGTACTCATTGCGCCACCTAATGAAATCAGCATTTTTTTACCATCTTTTAAATGTTGTTCGTAAGCTTGAGCAGCATCGACAATTACGGCTGAATTAAAATGTTTGTAATGTTTTAAAATAAATTGACTAATAGGCCCTTTATTTGTCATTGTAGTATGATTTATTGTTTTATAATTTATTTATTGTAACCTAATAATTTGAACATGTCTTCAAATGATTGCTCATTGCGGTAAACATAATCAACAATATTTCCTTTATCGTCTCTATCTATAATGACATGCTTTGGCGATGGAATTAGGCAATGTTTGATGCCGCCATAACCCGAAATGGCATCTTGATAAGCTCCAGTATGGAAAAAGCCAAGATAAAGTGGTTCTTTGTCTTCATTTGAATAGGTTGGCAAAAAGACTTCTTGATTTAAATCTTCGGAGTTGTAATAATCAGAATGGTCGCAACTAATACCACCAATATTTACACGGCTGTATTCATTATCCCATTTATTAATGGGAAGCAGAATAAATTTCTCGTGAATAGACCAAGCATCGGGAATGGTATTCATCAAACTGTTATTGATGATGTACCAAATTTCAGTATCGTTTTGATGTTTTTGTTCTAAAACTTCAAAGATAATGGCACCACTTTCTCCAACAGTATATTTGCCAAATTCGGTATATATATTGGGGTCAGGTACTTTTGAATTG
>JAVHOP010000130.1:19129-20306 GCA_036170135.1 Flavobacteriaceae bacterium
ATTTCGTTTTGGCGGATGCCAAGTCTTGACGTGTAGTAAGCTGATTGTGGCTCTTCGTTAATAGCCATGCGCATCCCAATTTTTATAATTTGATCTTCGGAAACATTTATCAATTTTTCGAGTTCACTTTTGCTATCTAAAACCACAATAATATTCGAAAATCCCATTTTTTGAATGGCTACAATTTTTTGAAGATATTCGGTGGTTTTATATCCATTACAGATAATAATACGCTTTTTATCGATTTTCTTTTCGCTTAAAAGACTTAAAATTAAATCTATATCAAAAGATGAGGAGGTTTCAAGATTTACATTTTGCTTTAGCGCTTCGCTAACTACATGCGAAAAGTGATTGCATTTTGTGCAATAGCAAAAATTATACTTTCCCTTATAGTTTTGTTTTTTTATGGCTCGGTTAAATAAATTTCGTGCTTTTTTGATTTGATCTCCAATTTTAGGAAGATAAATAAACCGAAAAGGGGTACCATATTTTTTAATAAGATGCTTTAGTGAAATGCCGTGGAAGGTAAGGTTGCCATTTTTTAAATCAAATCCTTCTTGCGGAAAGTAATAACTCTGGTCAATTAAATCGAAATAAGTGTTTTTCATTTACAGTCTAATAGGTCTCTTTTTGTTTAATAGTTTGAAATTTGTAACAACACTTTTAACAATTTGTGAAGTTGTAAAAATGGGCAGTAAAGATATTGTTTTTTTGTTTTAATATTTTAAAAATATGCGAATTATAGTGATTTTGAAATTCATTGCGTTTTTAAAATATTGCGTTGATTTTAGATTAGCTTTTAAGATAAGAAACCATCAATTTTTAAAAATAAAATACACTGCTAAAATTAAGAAGATAAATCCGATAAGGTGATTCCATTTTAGCGTTTCAGTTTTAAAAGCAATCAGTGTAAACGCCACAAAAACAACCAAAGTCACGACTTCTTGAATGACTTTTAATTGAACTAAACTAAACGGACCGCCATTGCCTTTAAAACCAATTCGGTTAGCAGGAACTTGAAAAAAATACTCAAATAAGGCAATGCCCCAACTTATTAATACGATTGAAATTAGGCCTAATTTATTAAACCATTTCCACTCCGAGAATTTTAAATGGCCATACCAAGCTAAAGTCATAAATGTATTTGAACAAATTAATAATAAGATGGTTAATATTG
>JAVHOP010000130.1:20406-28031 GCA_036170135.1 Flavobacteriaceae bacterium
TCCAATTTAAAAAAGGCGCCTTTATTTTCTGTACGCTTTTGCGATTGGCTGATGATGATTGAGCCAACAGCAATCATATTTCGCAATTCGATAAGTTGTGGAGAAATTACCGATTTTTTAAAGAGGGTTTCAGTCTCTTCAAACAAAATATTGAGGCGCTTCGCCGCGCGATTTAATCGTTCATCCGAACGGATAATCCCCACATAATCATTCATCAAAATTTGTAATTCGTTACGGTTATGGGTAATTAAAATCAATTCTTTTGGATTTGTTGTTCCTGCATCGTCCCAATTTGGGACATTACTGGGGAGATTAATATTATCGACTAAGGCAACCGATTTTAAATAACAGCGCTGTGCAAAAACCAAAGCTTCTAATAATGAGTTTGAAGCTAAACGGTTGGCGCCGTGCAAACCCGTGCAAGAGCATTCGCCGCAAGCAAATAAATTGGTGATATTGGTCTGTCCGTTCAAATTCACTTTTATGCCTCCACATAAATAATGCGCTGCAGGGACTACAGGAATCATATCCGTTTTCAAATCAATTCCAATGTCATTGACTTGTTTTAAGATATTTGGAAAGTGTTTTTTAAAGGCTTCTAAATCTAAATGTTTGCAATCTAAATACACACAATTAGCGCCACTTTGTTTTAGTTCGTTATCAATAGCGCGCGAAACAATATCGCGAGAAGCTAGTTCACCGCGTTCATCATATTTATTCATAAAACGCTCGCCGGCTTTATTCCTTAGTAAAGCACCAAAGCCTCTTACGGCTTCAGAAATTAAAAAAGAAGGACTTATTTGTGGATAGTACAAAGCAGTAGGGTGGAACTGAATAAATTCCATATTCTCAATATGGGCACCGGCGCGCTTTGCCATAGCAATACCATCACCTGTGGCAATAATTGGGTTAGTAGTATTTTGATAAACCTGGCCAATGCCACCCGTAGCTAATAAAGTAATTTTTGCTAAAAAAGTTTCAATTTTTCCAGTCTTTTCATTGAGGATATAAGCGCCAAAACAGGTTTTGTTTTTTTTGTCATTCGATATATTTTTTAAATGATGCTCGGTTATAAGTTCAACAGCAAAATGTTGTGAAAACATATCGATATTAGAAGTTCGATGCATTTCGGCGAGCAATTTTTGTTCAATTTCAAAACCTGTAATATCTTTATGATGAACGACACGATGTTTTGAATGGCCTCCTTCAAGCCCAAAATCTAAATTACCAGCTTTATTTTTATCAAAATCAACACCCCAAGTAATCAGCTTTTCAAGCATTGCGGGACCTTCGGTAATAACGGCAGTTACAGCTTCTAAATCGCAAAAACCATCGCCGGCGCGTAAAGTATCTTGAATGTGAGATTCAAAAGAGTCTTTTAGGAGGTCTAAAACCACTGCCACACCACCTTGAGCGTATTTAGTATTGCTTTCGTTTTCATTGGCTTTAGTAACGATGGCAACTTTGGACTTAGGCGATTTTTGTGCAATTTTTAAGGCGTAAGTCAATCCGGCAATGCCAGAACCAATGACTAAAATATCGTATTTTAACATAAATTTTTATTTTGAGAGCTCCAGCATTCTGTTAATGGGAATTAATGCTTTTTTTCTGATTTCCTCAGGAACATCAACCACAGGTGATTCGTTTTTTAAGCAATTATAAAGTTTTTCTAAAGTGTTCATTTTCATAAAAGCACATTCGCTACAAGCACAAGTATTGTCTTCATTTGCCGGAGCCGGAATTAATAATTTATCAGGGACTTCCTTTTGCATTTTATATAAAATCCCCGCTTCGGTTGCTACAATAAATTCTCGAGACTGACTTTTTTTGACGTAATTTATCATCCCACTGGTTGACCCGATAAAATTGGCTATATCTAAAACCTGCGATTCCGATTCGGGATGCGCAATAAATTCGGCTTTGGGATGTTTTTTATGAAGTTTTAAAATTTTGTCTATTGAAAAAGCCTCGTGAACCACACAAGCGCCTTGCCATAAAACCATATTGCGTCCAGTTTTTTTAATCATATAACGACCTAAATTATAATCGGGTGCGAAAATAATGGGTTGGTCTTTAGGAACGGAATTGATGATTTTCTCTGCGTTAGACGAAGTGCAAACCAAATCGCTTAAAGCCTTAATTTCTGCCGAACAATTGATATAAGTTATTACGATGTGCCCCGGATGTGCATCTATAAATGCTTTAAATTCTTTAGGTTGACAAGATTCAGCCAAAGAGCAAGATGCTTTAACATCTGGGACGATAACAGTTTTATCTGGATTGATTATTTTGGCAGTTTCGGCCATAAAATGAACGCCTGCAAAAATGATAATATCGGCTTTTGTGGTAGCTGCTTGGCGTGACAATTCGAGGCTATCGCCAACAAAATCGGCTAGTTCTTGAATTTCGGGCTCTTGGTAATAATGTGCCAACAAAACGGCATTTTTTCTTTTTTTAAGCCGAAGAATTTTGGATTTTAATTCAGAATATGTTAATCTATTTGAAGCGTGTTGTTTGTTTAAAATAATCATTTAATTGCCTATTAAGGTTTGTAAAAAATGACTTTTAAAAGTCAGGCAAAAATAAGAATATTAAAAACGTAAAACTAAACTTTAACAAAATTATAAGTTAGAAAACTAGGTTATGATATCAACAATTGACGCAAAGATTTATAATTATTTTGAATTTCTATTTTTAAACAATTGGTTAAATCGACTTCAGTTGTTTTAAAATCAGGAATTACCTGTTGAATTACACTAGAAAACTTTTGTGGATGCGCCGTTTCTAAAAATAAACCAATTTCATTTGCTTTTAAGCAATTATTCAATGCTAATTTCCCAACTGCGCCGTGCGGATCTAATAGATAGTCATTAATTTCAAAACAATTCTCAATTTCATTTAAAGTCGCTTGGTCATCAAAAGTAAATGCCGAAATATCGCTTTTTATGGCATCTAATTGCTTATTATAAAGATGTAGAATTCGTTCAAAGTTACTAGGAGCGCCAACATCCATCGCATTTGATAGCGTTTGAACTGATGGTTTTGGATTATAATTTCCAGAATTTAAATAATTAAAAAAAGTATCGTTGGCATTGTTAGCTGCAATAAATCGATGTATTGGCAATCCCATTTTTTTGGCAAACAATCCGGCAGTTAGATTTCCAAAATTACCGCTAGGCACCGAAACGACTAATTTCTTATCGCTTAAAGCGGATTTCAACTGTTTATAGGCGATAAAATAATACAACATTTGCGGTAATAAACGCGCCACATTTATAGAGTTGGCACTGCTTAACGCGATTTTATGTCGTAAAGCGATATCAT
This sequence comes from Flavobacteriaceae bacterium, assembly GCA_036170135.1. GTDB lineage: Bacteria > Bacteroidota > Bacteroidia > Flavobacteriales > Flavobacteriaceae > CG1-02-35-72. The sequence goes on from JAVHOP010000130.1 coordinate 23,731, forward strand.
TAAAAGCTTGTTTTACCAAAGCCTGACAGTCGTCAAAAGTGCCGTTAACTTCAATGGCCTGAATATTGTTTCCTAGAGAAGTCATTTGGTATTCTTGATACGGACTCACTTTTCCTTTTGGGAATAAAATCTTAACGGATACACCGGGAACATTAAAAAATCCGTTGGCAACAGCGCTACCAGTATCGCCCGAAGTGGCAACCAAAACCACAACTTCTTTTCCTTGATTAAAATAAGATAAGCAACGCGACATAAACCGTGCGCCGATATCTTTAAAAGCCTGTGTGGGACCGTGAAAAAGTTCTAAAGCATAACTGTTTTCGGTTATTTTAACAGTTGGAAGTGGAAACGATAAGGTTTGCGCAACAACAATTTTAAGTTGTTTATCGGTTAAGGAGTTACCTATAAATTCTTTTAAAACCGTATATCCAATGTCTAAATTTGAGAAGTTTTCAATAGTATCAAAAAATGATTTTGGCAAAGTCGGAATAGGGTCAGGAATATACAAACCGCCATCTTTTGCTAAGCCGTTTAAAGTGGCTTCTTTAAATGAAATCTGTTCGTTATTTTGTCGTGTACTAATGTATTTCATAAGATTTTAAATAATTTTTGCACCACCTTTATCACTTAATTTATTAATGTAAGATTCGGTTGTAATGCCTGTATTTTCATAAACTTTTTCTAAGGAATCTCTGATAAGAAATGCTGTTGATTCATCTTTCGCAAAAGCAAAAACCGAAGGACCAGAGCCTGAAATACCAAACGCCAAAGCTCCGTTTAGCAAGGCTTTCTGCTTTAATTCGTCGAATTTTGGAATCAATAATTTGCGCATGGGTTCTACAATTAAATCTTGTAATGATTCAGAAAAGAGTTCATAATTATTTTGATATAAGCTCGATACAAAAGCGCCCATCAAAGAAATTTGCTGACTAAAAACCGAGATTGGAACGGTTTCTTTTAAGAGTTTTCTTGAATCGGATGTTTTGACTTTAATATTTGGGAAAAGTGTCACCACATACAATCCTTTTAAAACGGGCAATTTAATGTAATCGGTTGGTTTTTTACCTTTCGATAAAACGATGCCGCCCAAAAGGGCAGGAGCAACATTGTCAATATGTGCAGCACCACAAGCAACGCGTTCGCCTTCGGCAGCAAAAGCGATGAGCGCTTCACATTTAAAAGGCTTTCCCATAAATTCATTGTAGGCAAAAGCGGCGGCGGCACTGCTGGCACTACTAGAACCCAAACCACTTCCGGCGGCAAAACCTTTTTCAATTTTAATATCAACGCCCTTAAAATCATTTAAAGCTTCCTGCATTTTTCTAATAACTACCGAGCAACAATTCATATCGACCTCAAAAGGCAAATTTGCACCATTCTTAATGTCGATAATTTTATTGGTATCAGAATGATTATCAATTAATTCAACCGTATCGCCGATGGTGTTTAACGCTAGGCCTAACACGTCAAATCCGACGTTGATATTGGCAATTGTAGATGGCGCAAAAGCGCGAATGGTTTTCATAATTATCGATTTACAATATACATTAAATCAGAAAACACACCACTTGCCGTAACAGCAGCACCAGCACCTGCGCCTTTAATAATCATGGGCTCGTCAAGGTATCTTTCGGTATGTAAAGCTACCACATTATCTTTTCCTTGAAGATTGTAAAGGGAACTATCTGGAGCGATTTCTTTTAATTCAACCGATAAGTGTCCGTTTTCTAAAGTTGCTACTACTTTGAGTTTGCATCCTTTTTGATGTGCTTTTTCATAGATGTTTTTAAAATGAGTTTCATTTTTAAGTAACTCTTTAAAGAATTGATTTAAATCGGATGCATCATTACAGCTTTCGGGTAAAAAACCTTTAAAGCTAATATCGCTCATTTCTTTAACATAACCGGCTTCTCTAGATAAAATCAAAATCTTTCGCATCACATCTAAACCACTTAAATCAATCAGCGGATTTGGTTCGGTATAACCTTCTGTTTTTGCTTGTAGAACAATATCCGAAAAGGGTTTTTGTCCGTTATATTCATTAAAAATAAAATTTAAACTTCCCGATAAGACCGCCTGAATTTTAAGGATGTTATCACCGCTTAAAATCAAATCTTGAATGGTTTTGATGATTGGCAAGGCCGCGCCAACAGAAGTCTCGTATTTAAAATGACAATTGTGTGCTTTTGCCAATTGCAACAACTGTTTGTAACTGCTATAAGGACCACTACAAGCAATTTTATTACAAGCCACAACCGAAATGCTGTTTTGTAATATAAAAGCATAAGCATTGCTCACAATTTCCGAGGCGGTATTATCAATAAATATACTGTTTCGTAAATTAAACGACTTTGCTTTACTTATAAAATCATCGAAAGATTGATACAAAACGCCTTTATCTTTAATATTTTTGATAGCATCACTCTGCAAACCTTCCTCACTAAAAAGCATTTTTTTGCTATTCGAAACACCTATTATTTTAATATTTATCTGATGTTCTTCTAATAAATGTGAACGTTGTTTTTCAATTACATTCAGAAAAGAACTACCAACATTTCCAACACCTGCTATGAATAAATGGACTTGTTTAATGGTTTTTTCAAAAAACCTTTCGTGTAAAACATGAACCGATTTTGCCTCATCATTTTTATCGACAATAATTGAAATGTTGCGTTCGGATGAGCCTTGTGCAATGGCTGTAATGTTGATACCATTTTCGCCCAAAGCTCTAAAAACTTGCCCGCTTAAACCTACGCGATTCTTCATATGATCGCCAATAACAGCCACGATGGCATAATCGTTTGAAATTTCTAACTCATTCATCAAACCAACTGATATTTCGTGTTTAAAAGCTTTATTTAAAGCCGACTTTGCACGGCTGGCATCGCTATTGCTAATTCCCAAACAAATACTTTGTTCAGAGCAACTTTGTGTGATTAGAATGACATTAACTTCGGCTTCTTCAATCGCTTGGAAAACCCGACGTGCCGTTCCCTTTTTTTGAACCAAGCCAACACCGGTAATATTTAGCACACTGATATTTGCCAGTGATGAAACACCTTGAATGGTTTGCTCAATATCAGATCCGTTAACGCTAATAAAAGTCCCTGGTTGTTCAGGATTTAAAGTGTTTTTTAAATAAAGTGGAATTTTTTTATCGCGAACCGGACGGATGCTTGGCGGATATAAAACTTTAGCGCCAAAATAAGCTAGTTCAAAAGCTTCTTTATAACTCAACTTTTCAATAAGCATCGGGTTAGAAACCAACTTTGGGTTGGCAGTTTGCATGCCGTTTACATCGCTCCATATTTCAAGATGGCTTGCATTTATAGCATAAGCGTAAAGTGATGCCGTATAATCGGAACCACCACGACCCAATAATACCGTTTCATCGCGATTGTTAGAAGCTATAAATCCACCGGTAATATAATTTTTTGGCTTGATAAATGACGTCATGAGTTCTTCTGTTTTTTCAAGATTGACTTCGGCATTTAAATAGTTGTGATTGGCTTTAATAAGCGGACGGCTATCTAAAAGTTCGATTTCTAATCCTTCTTGAAGGAGGAATTGGTGAATTAAAAACGAAGATAATTGTTCGCCAAAACTCAGGATTCTGGCTTTTATTTTATCAGATAATTCAGATAAAATATGAATTCCTTGACAGATATTTTCGAGCAAATTAAATTGTTGTTGTGTATAAACAATGACCTCTGTTTGGTGCGAAGCATTAAGGAGTTGATAAATCAAATCAAAATGTTTTGATTTTAGATTTTCGATTAATTCTTGGTAATTGCCATCTAAAGCCGCTAATGCTATTTTTTCTAGGTAGTCAGTTGTGCCGGATAAAGCCGAAACCACCATAATAAATGGTTCTTTTTTAGCGAGTGCTATGGCTTGTATGTGTTTTATATTTTTTAAAGATGAAACGCTGGTTCCACCAAATTTCATAACCATCATAATGGGTGTATTTTAATAAATAAATGTATTGTTTTTGGATTGGATTAAAATCCGATTGAATTAGCATTCAGGATGCCCGCTATGAATTCTCTACCCCCATAGGGGTCATAGTTGTTGAAGTCATCATAAAACAAGAAAACATATTTACTTCAAACTGCGTTTGAAAATAGCCTGAATTTAGAATTTCAATATGCTTGATAGGTTGTTTCATAATGATGGCCAAATTTATAAATTAAATTTTAACCGACTAATTTTTTTGGATAAAAAAATAAAGAATTATTTATTTCCTTAATGAATGCTTAATATTTTGAAGTTTATTTAAAGCTTATTCTTAGTCGTTAACG
>JAVHOP010000131.1:0-22277 GCA_036170135.1 Flavobacteriaceae bacterium
TTTCCACGCCTTTTTTAAAATAAACCTAACTAACTTAAATAAATATTAAACTAACATAATTTTAATATTAACAATGATTAACCCTCTAAATTTAATCAACATTATTAAATGTTAAAGTAGCTATTTTGCTACTTCTAATATTAAACAACTTGATTTAAAAATACCCTACTTAAAATTAAAATTTAATTTAAAAAATATTTATTGGTTATATAAATAAGCTAATTAAGGTGTTATATTAAATAAATTAAAAAATTACGAATAACTTTTTTTATCTAAATTTGGATTTTTAATAATCTATCAAATTAATAGGATCATGAACTCAGTTTGCAAACCTCAGGTTTACGAAAGTCTTTTTAATAAATACGCAAAAGATTTGCGCAATTATCTTTACTATAAATTTGGTAATCTAGAATCGGCTGAAGATATTGTTCAAGAATCGTTTATAAAACTCTGGCAAAAATGTTCCGATGTGACTTTAGAAAAAGCCAAATCATTTTTGTACACCATTGCAACAAATATGTTTTTAAACGAGAAAAGCCATAATAAGGTCGTATTAAAATATCAACAAATCCCTCAAGATGACACCAATGTTGAGTCTCCCGAGTTTTTGATGCTCGAAAAAGAATATATGGACAGGCTTCAAAAAGTTTTAGCCAATTTACCCGATGGACAGCGAGAGGTTTTTCTGTTAAACAGAATAGATAAAAAAACTTATGCCGAAATTGCAGAGCAACTAAACCTCTCGGTTAAGGCAGTAGAAAAACGCATGCATAACGCTTTAATATATGTTAGAGAAAAAATTGGAAATATTTAGTAGGGTTTTTTTAAGGCAATATGTTTTATACCTGTATGAAATTTTTAATTTTACCACAAAATAAACATTAAATTAATGAATGATAATTACTTAGCAAAATGGCTTAACGCTGAAATAACTGACGATGATTTAAAATCTTTTGTTGGTGAAGCCGATTTTAAAGTTTATCAGAAAATAAAAAAAGGTTTAGCATGCTTTGAATCTCCAAAATTTGATTCGGAAAGCTTATTTAAACGTATAAAATCTAAAACTCAAAACCATAAAAATAAGGTTATTAGCATCATACCTGCCTGGGTATACAGTGCCGCAGCATCGGTAGCGCTTTTACTTGCAGCCTATCTATTCTTTTTTGCAGATACCAAACTTACCACCGACTTTGGTGAACAAACTGCTTTTAATTTAGTAGATGGCTCTTATGTTAAATTGAATTCTAAGTCAACTTTAAGTTACAACAAAAGGTCATGGGATAAAAATAGAGTTGTCAATTTAACTGGCGAAGCTTATTTTGAAGTTGAACACGGCAATACTTTTAAGGTAGCTACCAAAACCGGTATGGTACAGGTTTTAGGAACACATTTTAATGTAAAAACTGGCGATAATTACCTAAATATTACCTGTTTCGAAGGGAAAGTTGAAGTGCTAATAAACAATAAAAAGAGGATTCTAGTAGCAGGACAGACTTACCAATTTGCAGAAAATACAGAGTATTACTGGACCGTAACACTTGCAAAACCATCCTGGATAAATGGTTTAAACGTCTATCAAAATACGCCACTTTTCGTAATTCTAAATGATTTAGAAAGTCAATTTAAAATTAAAATCGACGCTTCTAAAGTTGATAAAAACCACTTACTAAATGCCAGTTTTGAAAACACAAATTTGGATATGGCTTTGAAAACAATTTTCATACCTTTGAACTTTGATTATCAAATAAAAAATAAAAAGGTTATATTGGCTAAAAAATAGTAATGCGGATTAGATTTGTATATTTCTTTTTTCTATTCACATTTTCAGTCTATCCTCAACAAGAAAAATTAACTTCTGCAAGCTTTAGTAATGAAGCTCTTAAAGAAGTTATAGCCTATTTAGAAAAGACTTATAACATCCATTTTTCGTACCAATTGAGCGACGTTTCCCATCAAGTGGTCAATTTAGCTGTTCAAGATAAATCTTTGTCATTTATCTTAAAGGCGCTTCAATCTCAAACTTCCTTATTTTTTGAGGTTTTATCTGATAAATTTATTGCCATTAGGCAGATTAATGATGATGATTTTATTTCCCTTTGTGGGGTACTAAAATCTGATAGCAATCAGCCTTTATCGGGCGCTTCAATTCTATACCTCAAAACTGGTTTAATTTCTGATGAGAATGGTGCGTTTAAAATTCAATCTATCAAGGCGAATACCCAGATTAGCTTTCAATATTTAGGCTATATTACCAAATATATCAAAGCTAAAGATTTATTTAATAATGATTGTAATGCCATCATTTTAAATGAGGAACGTGTTCAAATTGAAACCGTTGTCATCAAAAATTACCTCACCAAAGGAATCGATAAAACCAAGATGGGTAGTTTTGTTATTTCTCCAAAAAAATTGGGCATTTTAGCTGGCTTGACAGAACCCGATGTATTTCAAAGCATCCAACTATTACCAGGCGTTAACAGCCCGAATGAAACAGCTACCGGTCTTCATGTAAGAGGTGGCACTCCCGATCAAAATGTTATTTTGTGGGATGGCATAAAAGTCTATCATAGCGGGCATCTTTTTGGAGCAATTTCGCCTTTTAATCCTTATGTAACTCAAGAGATTAACTTCATTAATAAGGGTACCGATGCCAAATTTGGCGAAGGGGTTTCGAGCGTGTTAAATATCAAAACCAACGATTCAATTCAATCAGAATTGAGTGGCGGTTTTGGAGTGAATCTCATTTCGGCAGATGCTTTTATCAAGATTCCTGTAATTAAAGATAAGTTTAGTATTTTAGCTTCCGGAAGACGTTCTTTTACAGATATTTATCAAAGTAAAGCTTATCACGAAACCTCCGAAATTATTTTTAAAAATACGCAAGCAAACTCAATTTTAAGCACTGATAATAACTTCTTTTTTGTCGATTATAATATCAAGGGTGTTTTAAAATTAAATAATGATAATTACATCAGCTTTAGCAATTTGTCAATAGAAAATAAATTAGATTTTGGACTTAAAGAATTAAATAGTAATGGCGTGCCCGAAACTGATGATAACAGCCTTGATTTTAAGGATTTATTAGAAACCGATAATCGCGGTTACGGAATTAATTGGGATAAAAAATGGTCATCTAATTTCAAACATCAAATCAATATCTATTATTCTGATTATTATATGCTATATAATAAATTTAAAACGGAGCACAATCTAAGAACATTGACCTTCGCCAAAAAAAATACCGTAAAAGATTTTGGGTTTGAATTAAATACCACCTTACAAATTAATAAAAATGCAACTTTACAAAGTGGTTATCAGTTTAGCAATAAAAATGTGACTTACTTTTTTTTGAGTACCGATACTGATAAGACAAGCTTTGAAAACAGCAATATTTCAAAGCTAAATTCTCATGCCCTTTACGCCACATTCGTATCAAATAAAGACTTAAACTACAACCTAAACACCGGGTTGCGATTGAGCTATTATCAAAACCTCAATAAAGTATTTTTAGAACCGCGTTTTAATATCGGAAAATACCTAAATCATAATCTGCGTCTAAACTTTACAGGTGAGCTTAAAACCCAAACGCTAAGTCAGATTGACCAAACCATAGAAAGTGGCTTATCATTAGAAAATAAATTATGGTCAATTGCAAACAATAGCACTTTTCCAATCATTAAAGCTAAACAATTTACCCTTGGACTCTCTTATGTTAAACCACATCTACAAATTGATATCGACACTTATTATAAACATATTAAAGGACTTGTAACGCTTAATTCAGGCTTTTCGGATGTGTTTGATAATGACATTCATCATGGCGAAAGTCATATTAGAGGGTTCGATTTTTATATCAAGCATGACTTTAAAAATTATATTACGTGGTTGAGTTATACCTATGACGACACGCAAAATAAATTTTTAGGTATAAATAATAACCACCCATTCCCGGGGAATTCAAATATTAAGCACAATTTGTATTGGTCGCAAACTTATAATTGGCAAAAATTTGATGTCGCTTTAGGTTGGCGCTGGCATTCGGGAAAACCGTATTCAAGAGCTACTAATATTATTACAAACGATCATAGCACACAGTCGCTCGTTACTGATGGAATCAACAATTATAAGCTCCCTGATTACAATCGTTTCGACTTTTCGGCAACTTATCATTTTGAGTTGTCTAAAACAAAGCCTATTAAGGCTAAAATTGGCATTTCTTATCTCAATATTTTTAAAAAGGAGAATATCTTGAGCCGTGATTATTACATCAACCAAACGTCTAACTTAATTGATTTTGCCGATAAAGCATCCTTAGAACGCATCGCTAATATGGTTTTTAGAATTGATTTTTAAATCTTTAGAATCCACTTAAAAAAGCTCCTATTTATTTTGATTTTGGGTGAGAATCTGTTAATAATTTTTTAAATTTTGCTTTTATGTTTAAAGCGCTTTAATTACCTTTAACAGAATTTTTGATTTCAACCATAGTAGATGACTGACCAAACAAGTTATACCGAAGACAACATAAAATCGCTCGATTGGAAAGAGCATATTCGTACCCGGCCAGGTATGTATATCGGTAAGTTAGGTGATGGGTCCTCGGCTGATGATGGCATCTATATCCTTATTAAAGAAGTTATTGACAATGCCATAGACGAATATGTTATGGGGGCTGGCAAGGTAATTGAAGTTACGGTTAAAAATGATTCCGTTACCATTCGCGATTACGGACGTGGCATTCCGCTAGGCAAAGTAGTTGACGTGGTTTCTAAAATGAATACGGGCGGAAAATATGATTCGAGAGCGTTTAAAAAATCGGTTGGATTAAATGGCGTTGGTACAAAAGCGGTAAATGCTTTGTCGTCTTCATTTAAAGTGCAATCTTTTAGAGATGATAAAACCGTGGAAGTTTCTTTTGAATGTGGTAATTTAATTGAGCATTTGCCCATTCAAAGTTCAACGGCACGAAAAGGGACAAAAGTAACCTTTATCCCCGACCACGAAATATTTAAAAGCTATAAATACCGCCATGAATATGTGATTAAAATGCTCAAAAATTATGTGTATTTAAACACCGGTTTAACCATCCTTTTTAATGGCGAAAAGTACTTTTCTGAAGAAGGCTTACAAGATTTATTAGACGAAAAAATTACCGAAAATTCTAGACTTTATCCCATCATCCACCTGTTAGGAGACGATATCGAAGTAGCCTTAACACACAGTAAAGCACAATACAGCGAAGAATATCATTCTTTTGTAAATGGTCAAAATACCACTCAAGGGGGCACACATCAAGTCGCTTTTAGAGAAGCTATTGTCAATACCATTCGCAACTATTTTGGCAAGAATTACGATGCCTCCGATATTCGTAAATCAATTGTGGCAGCTATCAGCATTAAAGTTGTAGAACCTATTTTTGAAAGTCAAACTAAAACCAAATTAGGCTCAACAGAAATGGGCGATAACTTGCCATCGGTTAGAACCTATATCAACGACTTTTTAAAAACTAAACTCGATAATTACCTTCACAAAAATCCAGATACGGCTGAGAAAATACACAAAAAAATTCTCGCTGCCGAAAAAGAGCGCAAAGAACTTTCGGGCATTAGAAAACTCGCAAAAGAGAGTGCTAAAAAATCGAGTTTACACAATAAAAAATTGAGAGACTGCCGGGCACATTTAACCGATATGAAAAGTGATTTACGCCTAGAAAGCTCCCTATTTATTACCGAAGGCGATTCGGCGAGCGGCTCTATTACGAAATCGAGAGATGTCAATACTCAAGCCGTTTTTAGCCTAAAAGGAAAACCACTCAACGCCTATGGCTTAACCAAAAAAATAGTTTACGAAAACGAAGAATTCAACCTGTTACAAGCCGCTCTAAACATTGAAGAAGGCATCGAAGATTTGCGCTATAATAACATTATTATTGCTACTGATGCCGATGTAGATGGCATGCATATCAGGTTGTTGCTAATCACCTTTTTCTTACAATTTTTTCCAGAACTCATCAAAGAAGGGCATTTATATATTTTAGAAACCCCTTTGTTTAGAGTCCGCAATAAAAAGGAAACTATTTATTGCTATTCTGAAACCGAAAAACAAGATGCCATTATAAAACTAAATGGCAAAAATGAAATTACCCGATTTAAAGGTTTGGGTGAAATATCTCCGGACGAATTCAAACATTTTATTGGAAAAAGCATTCGTCTTGAACCGGTTATGTTAGATAAGGAAATAGAAATTGAACAATTGTTAGAGTTTTATATGGGTAAAAATACACCAGACCGACAAGATTTTATAGTAAATAATTTAAAAATAGAATTAGATGTAATAGAAACTTAACTTAATAGATTCTGTTTAAATACTGATAGTGGGGGCTTAACATATTTAAAAACAGTATTATGAAATTTAATAATAAAAAAAGAGTGCTTGTGCATAAATCAATTTACCAAACAATTCTATTTATATTGGTAGCAGTATTTATTTTTACCATTACAACGGAATTTTTTTTTAAAGATTATCAATTAGCTATATATGGTTTAATAGGATTCATCTTATTATTAGTTGTATATATTTTTAAAGGTAATGAATATTTTGAATATGACAGTACCGGGATGGTGGTAAGTATTAAAAATGCCACGATTGTTAAACAAGAATTAAGACCAGAACTGGTTATTGCCGTTGAGTTCCCTAAAAATAAATTAGACCATTATAAGATTATAAATTTCATATTAAATAAAAGATTGATTATTTATTTAAAATCTGAACACCATGACGGACTTAAAAAGAACACTTTTAACATCACACATCTAAGTGATAGAAGAATCAACGCTTTAAAACAATCACTACACAAAATTATTTCCGAAAATCACGCTAAAGCCTAAATGAATATCGAAAACAACAGTCTTAACCCAGAATCTCACCCTTCGGAACACGAAACCATCACCAAAATAACAGGAATGTTTAAAGAGTGGTTTCTAGATTACGCTTCTTATGTCATTTTAGAACGTGCCGTCCCTGCCTTAACAGATGGATTAAAGCCTGTTCAACGCCGTATTATGCAATCTATGAAAGATTTAGACGATGGTCGGTACAATAAAGTAGCCAATATTGTAGGTCATACCATGCAATACCATCCACACGGCGATGCTAGTATTTCGGATGCAATGGTTCAAATTGCTCAGAAAGAATTGTTAATTGATATGCAAGGAAATTGGGGAAATATTTTAACCGGCGACCGCGCTGCTGCCTCGCGATATATCGAAGCCCGTTTGTCAAAGTTTGCTTTAGAAGTTGTTTTTAATCCTAAAACTACCATTTGGCAAGCCTCTTACGATGGCCGTCGCAAAGAGCCTGTAAATTTACCTACAAAATTTCCATTGCTTTTGGCGCAAGGTACCGAAGGTATTGCTGTTGGACTTTCAACCAAGATTCTACCACATAATTTTAATGAGCTGATTGATGCTTCTATAAAGATATTAAAAGGAAAACCCTTTAATATCTTACCCGATTTTCAAACTGGAGGTGTAGCCGATTTCTCAAATTACAACGATGGTCTAAGAGGTGGCCGGGTCTTAGTCCGCGCTAAAATAGCGGTAATCGATAAAAAGATTTTGGTCATTACCGAAATTCCATTCGGAACTACTACAACAACGCTTATAGATAGTATTTTAAAAGCCAATGAAAAAGGCAAAATTAAAATCAAACACATCGAAGACAATACGGCTGCCGAAGTCGAAATTTTAATTCATCTTCCCAATGATGTTTCGCCCGATAAAACCATCGATGCCCTGTTTGCCTTTACACTTTGTGAGACCTCAATTTCGCCTTTATCTTGTATTATCAACGATAACAAACCAATTTTTATTGGGATTTCAGAAATATTAAAAATATCAACCAACCAAACGGTTTCGCTCTTAAAACAAGAGCTCGAAATTTTAAAAGATGAGCTCGAAGAACAGTGGCATGGGGCTTCGTTAGAACGTATTTTTATCGAAAACAGAATCTATCGCGATATTGAAGAAGAGTCAACTTGGGATGGCGTTTTACACGCTATTGACCATGGATTAAAGCCCTATATAAAACTTTTAAAACGCGCAATTAACGAGGATGATTTAATAAAGTTAACCGAAATTAAAATTAAAAAAATATCAAAATTTGATTTAGATAAAGCCAAGGAACTCATTGAATCTCTTGAAGATAAATTAAAGGAAGTAAACTTTCATTTAGATCATATTATCGATTTTGCCATCGCTTATTTCAAAAACCTAAAAGAAAAATACGGCGAGGGGCGCGAACGCAAAACCGAAATAAGATCTTTCGAAAATATTATCGCTACCAAAGTGGTTATGCGCAATATTAAATTATATGTAAACCGCGAAGAAGGTTTTATTGGCACTTCGCTTAAAAAGGACGAATATGTTGCCGATTGTGCTGATATTGATGATATTATTGTATTTCTTGCGGATGGAAATATGTTTATTACCAAAGTTTCTGCCAAGGCTTTTATTGGCAAAGACATTATCCACGTTGCCGTTTTCAAAAAAAATGACAAACGCACCATTTACAACATGATTTACCGTCAGGGGAAAACAGGACCAACATTTATCAAACGATTCCCTGTTACCGGTGTTACCCGAGATAAAGCTTATAATTTAGCAAATAACACCCCCGAATCTAAAGTTTTGTATTTCTCAGCCAATCCGAATGGAGAAGCCGAAACCGTTACAATAAACTTGCGTGCTTTAGGTCATGTTAAAAAATTAAAATGGGATATCGATTTTGCGAGTCTTGCCATTAAAGGACGCAATGTTAAAGGCAACTTGGTTAGCAAACATGCTATACGGAAAATCGAATTGAGAAGCGAAGGTGTCTCTACTTTAAAACCTCGTAAAATATGGTTTGACGATGCCGTACAACGTTTAAATGTAGATAGCCGCGGAAAATTATTAGGCGAATTTACACCAGCCGACCGCCTATTAATTATCTCTCAAAAAGGCATTGTAAAAACCATTGCCCCAAATTTGGATGCACATTTTGATGATGATATGATTATCTTAGAAAAATGGATTCCGAATAAACCCATTTCGGCCGTTTATTTTGACGGCGACAAGGAGCGCTATTATGTTAAACGGTTTATGATTGACAATCCAAATAAAGAGGAACTCTTTATTAGTGAGCATCCAAAATCGAAGTTAGAAATTGTTTCAACTGATTATTGCCCTATGGCAAATGTGGTTTTTTCTAAACGAAGCCTAGAAGATGAATTGATTAATTTTGAAGAATTTATAGCTGTTAAAGGTATTAAAGCACTTGGCAATTTGCTGACAAAAGAAAAAATTAAAAATATTGATTTGTTAGATCCACTCCCCTACGAAGCTCCAATTCTCGAAAATTTGGAGGTAGAAAGCGAGGATTTAGAAGCAGATGAGGAACAAACTTTTGGCCTTGATGCAGATGAAAGCGCAGAGACTAATCCAGATGAAAAACCAATTGGTGAAGATGGCCAAATTACCTTATTTTAACTAAAAGCACATTTTATTATTTTTCAATCCAATCTTTAAAATCCTTTACTTTTTCGCGACTCACAATGATTGGTTCTCTATCAAAATGCTGAATATCAATTTTTAATCGGTTATTAGTATAAGCGGTAATTTCTTTTATTGTTTCGATCTTCACCAAAAATGTTCGGTTTACTCTAAAATATTTTGAATTATCAATAATCAATTCAAGATTTTCTAAAGTGTTATCAATTAAATAACTGCGATTTTGATTGGTATGTAAATAAGTACCTTTATTTTCACTAAAAAAGCAAACTACTTCATCAATTGGAATAATCTTAAGCCGTTGTCCAATTTTTATGGTAAATCGGGTTTTAAATTTACGGTCTAATGGGTTTACGAGAATTTTTTTAATTTGTTCAATATCAAATTGCAAACCTTGTAATTGTTTGTTCTCTTTTTGCATAAACTGCTTTACAGCAAAAGCCAATTCGTCTTCGTCAATAGGCTTTAACAAATAATCAACGCTATTTAATTTAAAGGCTTTGAGGGCATATTCATCAAAAGCAGTTGTAAAAATGATAGAACTTTTAATAGTTACAGCTTCAAATATTTCGAAAGATAAGCCATCAGAAAGTTGAATATCCAAAAATATCAAATCGGGATGTATGTTGGTATTGAACCAATTGATAGCTTTATCAACCGAATGTAATAAAACAACGACATTGAGTTGCAAAGCCTCTGCCATCCGCTTTAACCGTCTGGCAGCAGGTTGTTCATCTTCAATTATAACAACAGTTATTGCCATTTATCTGTTTCATCTTTATCCATTAATTCTTTTATTTTGCGCTCTTCCCACTCTCTTCCAAAGATACCTAAAAAACCAAATACTTTAAAGGCATGTAAAGCAATACCCAATCCCCAACCCAGAACGACCCATAAAAACCACTTGTGATCCCAATCGGTTAAATAATTGACCACCAATAAAAATAAGGTAACTATAAGATATGATCCCAGTGAGGTATAAAATTTTTTAAGTTCTTTTAATCGTGCTTGAGCACGGATGTATTTTTGATCTTGAGTTTCCATAGTTGTTAGAGGTTTTAGTTTAATTTTTATAATTGCTATCTGATTTTTATTTTTGTGTAATGATCACTCCCAATATTGCTTTTTATCTTTATCCATCAATTCTCTCAATTTGCGTTCTTCCCAAGTTCTTCCAAAAAAAGGCGTGTAATTAAATGCTTGAGCCGCTTGAAAAGCTAATCCAATTCCCATTCCAATAGCAGGAAACCAAAACCACTGAAGTACAAATGGCGTGTAGGTATACCAAATATAAAATAAGAATGGTATGATGATGCAGTATGAAATTAATCCTACATAAAATTCTTTTATTGCTTTTACGCGGTTTTTAGCCGATAGATAGCGTTCTTCCATTAAAAAACTAGTATCCATAATTTTAATTTTTTTAGTTAATAAAGGAATTCTCACTTTAAATAGTGCGTCTGTTTTCAAAACGTCAACTTGTCGTTTTGATATGAGTGCATAGCGATCAATGATATTTTTTAGACCAACTTGTGTGCTTTTATTTATTGACTGTTTAAATTGACATATATTTTCTACACAAAGGGTCTCATCTATTATATAAATTTTAATATACAGGGGCTTTTCTTTACTGATAACATTGTGTTTTACAGCGTTTTCTAATAATATTTGTAAAGATAAGGGCACTATTTTAAATTCGGGATTGAAAGTCTGTTCTGGCAAACTAAAATCAACTGCATCTTCAAAACGCATTTTTAGCAATTCCATATACGATTTAGCAAAATCGAGTTCTTCTTGAAGCGGAATTAAATCTTTATCCTTTTGTTCTAGCACATAACGGTAAATCTTTGATAATTTTGTAGCAAATTTTTCGGCCTGAACCGGATTTTCACCTATCAAAGAAGTCAGCACATTTAAACTATTGAATAAAAAATGTGGGTCTAACTGACTTTTAAGTGATTCATATTTAGCTGATTCATTCTTGGCAACAATTTCAGAATCGGTTAATTTTTTTTCGGAAATCGCTTTGTAAAAATAAAATGCATGAAATACTAATACAATTACCAATGTTATAATTAATGAATAGAAATAATGAATTGCTTTTTGATTTTCAAAAAAGTATTGAACAGTATAACCATCAGAAATTGTTACAATAAATTTTGAAATTGTAATAGCGATTAACGATACGGCAATAGACCCGATTAAACCAACAACCAAACGTTTATTCGAATCAGTTTTCCAACTTATTTTTTTATCTAATTCATAAACTAAATACACATTTGCACTTCCAATTATAAATCCGTATAAAAAATAATTGGCAAAATGTTTTAATTCTTCAGTAAAAGTTCCAATTGAACGGCCATCTATCCAACCAGCACCTTGGTCAAATAAATACACTGCCAAGCTTATAAAAAAGGTAATTTTTAAAAAATTAGAAAAGTATTTAGTCATTTTTAAGTCGAAATTAAAATTTAATATCGAGTGTTAAATCGGTATTTTTAACTTCAAATTTACCATCTTTAAATTGTGGAGGACCGAAACTCAACACATTGTTAGTCATGCCGTAATCTTCGAGTGGCATGCCATTATCTTGAAAATCCATTTTGCCATTATCGTTGGCATCGTGAAAACAAATGATTGCATAAAAACCTGTCGTTACATTTGAAAATTCGGCTTTACTAATCCCATTTAGAATGGTACTAGAAGCAGTTGAAACTGGTTTTCTAGCAAGAAAATTTTCTTCAGAATTATAGAGTGCAAAATAGATTTTACCTTTGTCATTTGCAATGTTAACAACTGTTGTAGTAAGGTTAACCCCTTGTTTGTCAGTTTGACCGTAGCCAATAAGCGCTAATAAAAAAAAACTTAAAATTAAAATTAATCTAATCATTGTTTTGGTTTTTAAAATTGATGGTACAAAAGTGTATAGCTTTGGTTAGACCCCCAATTTATAATTACTGAACTGTAAATTTAAATAGATGAATTGTAAATATCTCTAATTATCCAAATTATTGTAATTTAGAGCAAACTTTATAAGTCTCAATTTTGCTTAACCAAACCTAATCATCATGAAAAATTTTATGAGCTTCCTTTTTATTTTTTTATTAAGTTATTCTATTCATTCGCAAGAATATTTTTATGGAGCACAAGGTCCATTTGATGCCAAAATTCCAAGTCCGGAAGCTTTTTTAGGTTATCCTATTGGGAGCTATAATACTCGCCACGACCAAGTTGTCGCTTATTTTAAAACCTTGGCAAACTTATCCGATAAGGCTACCATAACCGTTTATGGAGAAACACATGAACACCGCAAATTGGTAATCTTGAATATTTCAAATGCCAATAACATTAAAAATTTAGAATCTATAAGACAAGAACATCTTAAATTAATTGATGTTAATAAACCTGTTGGTGATATCTCTAATTTGCCTATTTTTATTAATTTGGCTTATAATGTTCACGGAAACGAAGCCTCGAGCACAGAAGCCGCCATGCTTACAGCGTATACTTTAATTGCTTCAAATAATTCTGAAGTTACTGCTTATTTAGATAAAGCTATTATTTTTATTGACCCAACTATAAATCCTGATGGTAGAGACCGCTTTGCAAATTGGTCAAATACCCGACGTGGCACACCAACAGTTATCGATAAATATGATATAGAGCACAATGAAGATTGGCCAGGTGGCCGAACAAATCACTATTGGTTTGATTTAAATCGGGATTGGTTGCTCGCCGTAAATCCCGAAAGTCAAGGCAAACTAAAATGGTATCATCAATGGTACCCAAATGTGGTTACCGATTTTCACGAAATGGGGACCAACAGTTCCTATTTTTTTGAGCCTATGAAACCTATTGCTTCTAAAAATCCGATTATGCCCATCGAAAATTATACGACTTTGAATGAGCTTTTTGCAAAACAATTTTCGGCTGATTTAAACAAAATTGGATCATTCTATTTTACAAAGGAAGCTTTTGATGGCACTTATCCCGGTTATGGTTCTTCTTATCCCGATTTGCAAGGCGCTTTGGCTCTTCTATTTGAGCAAGCCAGCTCGAGAGGAAATATTCAAGAGACAGATATGGGCGAGATTGAATTTAAATTTACCATCCGAAACCATTATGTTTCAAGTTTTGCTACTATAAAAGCAGCACTTGACAACAAAGATTACCTCATGAATTATGAACATCGCTTTTTTACATCGGCTATAGCCAATGCTGAAAAAGATCCTGTAAAAGCTTATATTTTTGGTGATAATTACGATAAAAATCGCACAAAAGACTTTGTAGATTTGCTCCTACAACACAAAATTGATGTCTATAATATAGATGCATCTACCAAAATAAATAATAAGTCTTTTAATATAGGAAGTAGTTTTATTGTGCCGACAAAACAACCACAATATCGTATGGTACAAACTATTTTTGAAACCTATAATGCTTACAGAGATAGTGTTTATTATGATGCTTCGGCTTGGTCTATGGTCAATTTTTACAATATGCCTTATGAAAAAATATCATCAAACCTCAAGTTAGGAACACCCGTAACTTCTACTAATAATTTAATAACAACAGCATCTTTAAACCAATCAGATTACGCTTATTTAATTCCCTGGGATGATTACAATGCCCCAGCCCTGCTCTATTTTTTACAAAAAAATAAGGTAAAACTTAAAGCCGCATTTAAGCCTTTTAGCTTCAGCATAAACAATAAAATCATCCCATTTGATAGAGGAACTTTACTCATACCAATTAGTTTACAAACCCTCAAGTCTGCTGAGGTGTTTGAACTGCTAAAAACAGCCTCTAAAAACTTGAATGTGCCTGTTTTTGATGTCAATACCGGATATAGTACTGAAGGAATAGATTTAGGAAGTGGCAATTTTAGAACTTTAAAGATGCCAAAAGCATTGATGCTTGTTGGAGATGGCGTTTCGTCAAGTGAAGCTGGTGAAGTATGGCATTTACTTGATACTAAATTATATTTACCACTAACTAAAGCGCCCTTAAGCATTTTTAATCGCGTAGATTTAAACCGCTATAATACCTTTATTATGGTGTCTGGGAGCTATTCTCAATTGGATAAAAAACAACAAGAAAAAATAAAATCTTGGGTAGCCTCTGGCAATACTTTAATAACAATAAGTCAAGCAAGTGCTTGGGCAATAAATAATAAATTGGTTGAAGAATCTTTAATTAAAAAGGATACTACAAATAAATTAGTGCAGCGCTTAAATTATGGTGATGCTGAAGAAAACATCGGTAAAGAGGAAGTTGGTGGAACTATTTTTGAAGTCAATTTAGACCTTACGCATCCCCTTGGTTTTGGATATCACCAAAAAACTATTCCTGTTTACAGAAATAATAATGTTTGGTTATCACCTAGTAAAAATGCTTATGCAACAGTGGCAAAATACACTAATAATCCACATATTGATGGATTTATCACGAAAGAAAATTTAGAAAACTATTTAAAAAAATCGGCTTCTTTAATTGTCAGTCCTATCGGACAAGGCCGTGTTATTATGTTTGCCGAAAATCCTAATTTTAGAGGAGCTTGGTATGGAACCAATAAATTATTTTTTAATGCGTTATTTTTTGGCTCAGAAATTAGTGTGCCGAAAGAAAATAATTAATGGATGTAACAAAAAACACTTTTTTACTACTAATAGACAACTAGTTAAACCGTGGTATCAGACTTAGAACGCAGATTTACTGAAGATTTAGAAAAAAATCAGAACATTATTCATAAAGTTTGCAGGGCTTATACAACCTCAGATTTTGCCCATAAAGATTTATTTCAAGAAATTACTATTCAACTATGGAGGGCATATCCTAAATTCAGAGGTGATTCTAAATTTAGCACTTGGACTTATCGGGTAGCTTTAAATACGGCTATTTCATTATATCGCAAAACTAAACGACAAATTGTTACATCAGAAATCTGTGAAAATTTAAATAATTTAGAATCAAAAGATTATGATGCTACAAAAGATGAACAATTAGAATTATTATATCAGGCTATCAGGCAGTTATCTGATATTGAAAAGGCTTTGTGCCTATTATATCTAGATGATAAATCTTATAGTGATATTGCCGAAACACTTGGTATTACCGAAGTAAATGCACGGGTAAAAATGAATCGAGCTAAAACGAAATTAAAAGAATTATTAAACGTATAAATTTATGACACAAATTGATAAATTTAAAGATGTTTGGAAAAATCAAGAAGAGGATAACCTAAAATATAGTTATAACACTATTCAGAAAATGTTGCATAAAAAATCATCTTCAACTGTAAAATGGCTTTTTTATATCAGCGTGATAGAATTTTGCTTCTGGATATTAATTTCATTTGTTTTAGATGCCGATTGGGATAAAATTATAAACCTTGGCTTATACAATTTTATAACGATACTCAACATACTTAACTATATTGTAATCATCACTTTTATACTCCTATTTTATAGAAATTACAGAAATATATCTGCATCGAGCAATACTCAAAAATTGATGAAAGATATCCTAAAGACACGCAAAACGGTTTATATCTATGTTTTATATAATGTATGTATGCTTATTTTCAGCTTTGTAGTGATTTTATATTTTATATTTACAAGCGAAGATTTTATTAGTCAGTTGCGTACATCAAGCCCAAATACTGATTTAAGTGTTAGTTTGACAATAGCAGTAATTATTTCTACTATTATAATTTTACTTGTTGTTGGAGTCTTACTTTTATTTTATCGATTAATTTATGGCATTTTATTAAAGCGATTAGCAGCCAATTATAAGGAACTTTTAAATAATTAAAGAATCAAATTGGCGTCACCTTTACCCAGTCTAATTACATTATAAGGTTCTGTGGTAAGATCGATTACTGTTGATGGAATGTTAGCACCATAACCACCATCAATGACTATATCTACTATGTTCTTCCATTTTTCAAAAATCAATTCGGGGTCTGTGGTATATTCAATTATTTCATCTTCATCATAAATTGATGTAGAAACGATAGGATTACCCAGTTTTTCAACAATTTTTCTAATTACAATACTATTGGGCACTCTAATACCAACTGTTTTTTTACTTTTAAATAGTTTTGGCAAGGCATTATTTCCTAATAAAATAAATGTAAACGGACCTGGCAATGCTCTATTTAACAGCTTATAAGTTGGCGTATCTATTTGTTTAACATAATCTGATAAATTACTTAAATCATTGCAAATAAAAGAAAAGTTTGCTTTTTCTAGCTTTACACCTTTAATGCGCGCCACTTTTTCTAAAGCTTTTTTATGAGTTATATCGCAACCCAAACCATAAACGGTATCAGTTGGATAGATAATAAGTCCGCCGTTTCGCAGAACATTTACAACACTATCTATATCTTTTTGGTTTGGATTTTGAGAATATATCTTTAATAATTTAGACACAGGTCCACTTTTTCTATTGGTTATTTATTGTCTATCATTCTAAATCCCTCACCGTGAATATTGATAATTTCAACTTTAGGATCATCTTTTAAATATTTGCGTAATTTGGCAATATAAACATCCATACTTCTAGAAGTGAAATAGTTATCATCTCTCCAGATTTTAGTCAAAGCCAATTCTCTTGGCATTAAATCATTCATATGAATTGCCAATAATTTTAGTAATTTATTTTCTTTTGGCGATAATTTATAAGTTGTATTATTAATTACTAATTGTCTGAGCTTTGAATTCAAATGAAATTCGCCAATTTGAAAATCAAATTTTTCTTCTTGAACTCCTTTTTCTGACTCTTTGCGTTGTAAGATTGCTTTAACTTTATATAGTAAAACTTCAGAATCGAAAGGTTTGTTTAAAAAGTCGTCAGCTCCCACTTGATAACCTCTGAGAACATCTTCTTTGAGTGTTTTTGCCGTTAAAAAGAAAATTGGAATTTCTTTGTTAGAAGTTCTGATGTCTTTGGCTAAAGAAAACCCATCTTTTCTGGGCATCATCACATCCAAAATACACAGATCAAAAATATCGTTTTTGAACATAATTAAACCTTCTAAACCATCTTTAGCAAGGGTTACATCATAATCGTTTAATGTTAAATAATCTTTTAAAACAGTTCCAAAATTTTGGTCGTCTTCTACTAAAAGTATTCTTTTTTGTTCCATAATATTTTAATTTAAATCAATGATAATTTTATGGTAAAAGTGCTCCCTTTACCTTTTTCACTTTCAACGGTAACAGAGCCACCGTGATATTCTACTATTTTTTTAACGTAAGCCAAGCCTAAGCCGTGACCTTTAACATTGTGAATATTCCCAGATTGTTCTCTATAAAATTTGTTAAATACTTGTTTTTGAACATTTTTATTCATTCCAATGCCTTGATCAACAAATTTTATTAAGATTTCATTCCCTTTTGTCTCGGTATAAATATCAATTTTTGGAGCATCTTCAGAATATTTAATAGCGTTATCTAAAATATTAACAAAAACATTTTTAAGATGAAAAGGGCTGCCTTTAATTTCGTCAAGAGTAGCATTAAAATGCATATTTATAAATCCATTTTTATCGTTAACAATTAAAGAAACGTGTGCAATTGCTTCCTCTAATAAGTTTCTTAAATCAACAATTTCCATATTCATATCAAGTTGATTTTTTTCTAATTGAGAAATTCTCAATACATTTTCAACCTGTGTAAGCATCCGCTTATTCTCTTCGCGAATCATTTTGACATAATTCAAAATTTTATCCTTATCAGAAATTATTTTTGGATTTTTAATGGCATCTAATGCCAAATTAATAGTGGCGATAGGTGTTTTAAATTCATGAGTCATATTATTGATGAACTCCGTTTTTATTTGCGAAATTTGTTTCTGTTTAATTAACTGGTAAATAGCACTAACATAAGCAAAGGCAATAATTAAGATAAAAAATGCGCCTAATATTAAAATTTTAGAAATTTCGGCTAAAATGTAAATCTCCTTTTTAGGAAAACTTACATATAAATAAAAATTAGTAACACCATTATCTTCAATAAATAAAGGCACTTTGTAGTTTATACTTTTATTCAGCTCAAATGCGGCCGATTTAATTTTAGTTGGAAAAACATCATCATAGAGCCCAAATTCATAGTCGGTATTAATGCCTCTTTGCCCTAATTCATAATCTAAGTTTAGTTTTATTTCGTTTTTTGAAACCCGCTGATAAATTGGTTTTCTAGGAGCTATTCCCTTAAAAAAATCTTCGAGTTGAATTTTAGCAAGATTTATCATTTTGCCAACGGAAACAAATTTTTGCTCTGGTGTAATTTGGTTAATATCGTCTGAAATTCTATTGTATTTAGATAATTCTTTAGTGGTTTCGCTATAAAAGGAATTAAAATTTAAAGTATCGGAAGCTAGTTGTAAATTGGTTAGCGGTGATTTAAAATTATTTTCAAGAATACTTTGTTTATAGGTAAATATTTCGTTGGTACTTGTGTCAATTTTACTGTAGAATAAGTTCTTAATAATTCCTTTTTTTGCCATTTTAGCAGAATCTAATAACGGCGCAAAGGTTTGATAATAATTGTTTATTTCCCTTTTTTGAATGTTTTCTGAGACCTTAGCTAAGGCATATTTAACATCATTTGAAAATTGATTTTCCCTTATCTCTATAGTATTTTTAATCCAATAAACTTGAACGGCGATAATCCCAATTAAGGAAATGCTCATCAAAATTATTAACGAAATAAATACTTTCTTCCCCACAGTTCAAAAGTAGTTTTAAAAATGTTAATTTTTTTTGTTTTTTTTAATTGAGTGCTTATTAAAATTTGATTTTAACACTATTTTAAGAATATTACAAAGATTTATTCAAAATTACTTTATAAAATGCCTAAGAATTTCATTGTGAATTTTTAAAACTGCTTTTTTTAAATTAATCTTAGAATCATTTTTAACAACAAAATCCGATTTTTTAATTTTTTGAGCATCATCCATCTGATTTTCAATTCGTTTAATTACTTGTTGTCTGGTGGTATGATCTCTTTTAACAACGCGGTCAATTCTAGATTCTAATTCATCGGTAACGCATATAATTAAGTCAAAATCGGATGCTGAATTGCCCTCAAATATGATGGCATTTTCATAAATAATATAGTCGGATTTTTGCTTTAAAAGCCAAGTTTTAAAATGAGCTTTAACTACTGGATGAACAATTTGATTTAATTCATTTAGTCTTGTTTTATCATTAAAAACAATATGGGCTAAATAAGTACGATTTAAGCTGCCATTTAAGTAACTCATTTCTCCAAATGCATTTATTATTTCAGCTTTAAGAGATAGGGAGTTTTGCATCAGCCACTTAGCTTCTTGATCTGCAAAAAATACAGGAATTCCAAGATTTAAAAATAGCTTAGCAACAGTTGTTTTTCCACTTCCAATGCCACCTGTAAGTCCAACTAAAATCATTTTTTTATTATATATTCTATTTTTTCGGGGAAGATTTGAACCCTATTTACAAAATCTGGCTTGCTTATTATTACCGGAATTAGGTAGTTTAAGCTATCTTTTTGAGATAATGCAAAGTCACATTGAACTACAAACATAGAGGCATTTACTCTTTTATAGTTTGATAAACTAACCTGATATTTTAAAGTAACTTCATTGGGAATGGTAGAAATTTGGTAATTATTTGGTAAATTTAAAATTGTAAAATTAGCTAATGAGCTAGTCTCTGTAAACTTATCGACTTCAATTTTTATGTTAACCTCAGATTTACCATACACTAATTTATCATTTTTAATCATTTTTAGTGCTACAGCTTGATTGATATCTTGAGCTAAATTATCAAAATGAAGCAATTCTGTTTCAATTTTTGAAATGGTATCTAACCAAGCAATGGGACCTTGAATTTCGACAGAATCTGGTGTTACTTTCAATGGATTGGCAAAATTATAGCCTGATTTAAAATTAATGTCAAGGTTGGGCATAACTTTTACCTTTTTGGTAGCTGTAATTGTCAGTTCAAAAAAAATAGTGTCATTAATAACGCTTAATAACTCAACATCTTCAGGTAGTTGCGATTGCAATTCTCTTAAATAATTGTTAGGTAGATAATAATATTTACCATTTTTTAAATATTTAATATGTTCTAAATTTATTTTTAACTCCTGTTTATTTAGCTGATAAGATAAAAATTTAAATCCGTGTGCTTTAAGTTCTAATTTTAATTGCTCTAAAGGCGCATTTTGAATAACTTTAGAGTGAGGCAAATTATAATATGACAAATTAAAATTCGCAATACTTATAGATTCTTTTGATAAATTTATAAGCAACCAAAAAATAAAACTCATCAATAAAGACAACAAAAACATCCTAATATTCCTGTTGTTTAAAAAGTTATCTTTTTTTGGATTTATCTTTGGCTGTAACATCTTAAGTTATAAAACATAAAGATATAAAAAAAGTGAGCATCAGCTCACTTTTAAAATATTTAAACCTTTTTTACTTTTCGTCTTCTTTCGTATTGGAATATTTCTTACTCAATTCCATTGAAATAGCAGAGCGTTCAATTTTAACTTTTCCAGCACCAATTTCTAAGGTTAGCGTATTATCTTTATCGTTAATTTCCAATATTTTACCATGAATACCGCTAGTTGTAATAACTTTAGCCCCTTTGGATATTGCTGATTGGAATATTCTTTCTTGTTTCTGACGGCGTATTTGTGGTCTAATCATAAAGAAATATATGACTAAAAACATTAAAGGTATAATGATAAAATTACCAACACCACCACTTGCTTGTAAAATAATTGGATTTAACATAATTTATTTTTTAAGTTAATTTATTTTTTTGGAGTTACTTGAGCTGTTATGTTTAATAATTCTTTAGCGTCTTTTGTATTGGTATCTAAAGTAATCGTTTTTGATTGCTTATTTTGCTTACCTAAAGAGTTAAATTTTACTTTTATAATGCCTGATTCTCCTGGTTTAAGGGGTTGTTTTGGCCATTCTGGAATGGTACAACCACAAGAAGCATAAGCATTTGTAATTAATAAATCAGTTTTACCAGTATTGGTAAATTTAAATTCTGTTTCTACAACATCACCTTCATTAATTACACCAAAATCGTGATCTTTCACCTCAAAGGTCATAACGGGAACTTCTGTATTTATCTTTAAATCTCGTTCTTTAGCTTTTGCTAAATTATCTTCATTAATTTTTGAAGCAGCATTGTTATTGCAAGAAGCCATCCCTAACAATCCGAATAGCATTAAAAATATTACTTTTTTCATTTTTATTATCTTTTTTAGTTTTACAAAAATATATATTTTACATTAAGCCTCGTCCTATTTTTTCAATTTTGTTTTCCGATTCGTAATCTTTTAATAACTTATCTAAGACACCATTTATAAAAACACTACTCTTATCGGTTGAATAATCTTTGGCTATTTCTAAATATTCGTTGATGCTTACTTTTGTTGGAATAGATGGAAAATACATAAATTCAGTCAGTGCCATTTTAATGATGATTAAATCTAATTCAGCTATTCTTTCACTATCCCAATTAGGTGTTTTTAAATCGATAACTTCATCAAATTTATGGTGGTTTAGTACAACTTTTCTAAATAAATCAAGTACAAAAGCTTCATCATCTTCATCTTTAAATAAATTATCTATTTTAAGCGATTTTGTTTTCTTTAAATCATTAATATTTTTTAATAATAAAGTATTTACCACCGGAATGTCATCAGTCCAACCAAT
>JAVHOP010000131.1:22377-27530 GCA_036170135.1 Flavobacteriaceae bacterium
TAATATTTTTTAATAATAAAGTATTTACCACCGGAATGTCATCAGTCCAACCAATGTGAAAGTCTTCTAAAAAGCTGTACAGCTTATCATTAGTAGCAATAATTGCAGTGTAAATAGCATCGATAAAATCGGCATCATCTCTTAGAGAACTCGTTTTATCATTCATATAATTTGTGTATAATTCACTAGCTTCGATAGCTTTGCGAATTATATGAATATATTCTTCATTATCTTTCCATAATTTTAATTTACGATCATTGAGAAACCGATTATATGTCAGATTTTTTTCAATTTCAATAAAAATTCTGTTTTTTATAAATTTATCGCTCGGATTGAGCTCTGTTGAAGTAGCCAAATGCTTATTTTTTGAAACCTTAATAATTCTGGCAGCATCATTTCTAACCTCAACTAATAAGTTCAACATCAAAATATATAATTTTTGAAGCTTATTGATGTTGTCAATTAAAAATTTTTCTTCTGATTTTAAATCCTGATTATCCGATTGTAATAAGGCATAAACAGATTGCATGACTTTAATTCTAATATGTCTTCTATTAATCATACTCTTAAAAAGAACGTTATTGTTAAGCTATTTTTATATGTTTTTGGTGCTGCAAAAATAGACAATTATTTGTATTATTAATTTTAATAATCATTTAAATGAAACTCAAAAATTGACAGTACTTTTGCAACATCAAACTTTATTATAAAAACCCGCATAACAGATTTTGAAAGCCTTAAAATACCTTAATAAATACCTTTTTAAATATAGATATCGCCTGGCATTTGGCATTCTTTGTAGTATGATAGCTCAAATTTTTGCTTTAGTAATGCCGCGTTTAATTGGTCAATCTTTAAATGTTGTTGAACAATATCAAAAAGGTGTAGTTACTAACCTTCCCGATGTCAAGCATCAATTATTTATCAATATCATTATTATTATTGGTGCTGTAATTGTTTCAGGAATCTTCACTTTTGGTATGCGACAGATGATTATTGTTGTTTCGCGCTATATCGAATTCGATTTAAAAAATGAAATCTACCAACAATACCAACGTTTGTCTTTAAATTTTTACAAAAAAAATAAAACCGGAGACTTAATGAATCGTATTAGTGAAGATGTTTCTCAAGTTCGTATGTATTTTGGACCGGCAATTATGTATACAATTAATATGCTGACTTTGTTTATTATAGTGGTTGCAAATATGATTAGAATTAACACAGAACTCACTTTATACACATTAATTCCACTGCCTATTTTATCTTTGTCAATCTTTATTTTAAGTAGTGTTATCAATAACCGAAGCACTATTGTCCAACAATATCTTTCAAAATTAACCGCCTATGCTCAAGAAACATTTTCGGGAATCAATGTCATTAAAGCATATGGTATTGAAGCCAAAAATTATGATGAATTTGACGATTTAGCCGAAATAAGCAAAGAAAAAAATATAAGTCTCTATAAAGCACAAGCCTTATTTTTCCCGCTGATGATTTTGCTTATCGGCATCAGCAACATTTTTGTAGTTTATTTTGGTGGTGTTCAATATCTTAAAGGAACTATTTCTTTAAGTGTTATAGCCGAATTTATTATTTACATCAATATGCTCACGTGGCCTGTTGCCATTGTAGGATGGGTATCTTCAATGGTACAACAAGCCGAAGCATCGCAGAAACGCATTAATGAGTTTTTAGAAATTGAACCAGAAATTATTAATTATCAATTAAAAACATCACAAATTATAGGTGAAATTGAATTTAAAAATGTTTGCGTTACTTATGATGACACCAAAATTACCGCATTAAAAAACGTAAGTTTTAAAATTGAAGCTGGAAAAACACTAGCTATTTTAGGCAAAACAGGCTCGGGTAAATCAACTATTGTAAACCTCATTTCTCGTTTATACGATATTGATAGTGGCGAAATTTTAATTGATGGCGTCCCTATTAAAAATATCAATTTGAAAAATCTGCGCGAAAATATCGGATTTGTACCTCAAGATTCTTTTTTATTTTCGGATACTATCGCCAATAATATTCGTTTTGGCGACGAAGCAGCTTCAATTGAAATGATTACAAATACCGCTAAACAAGCTTATATACACCACAATATTGAGCAATTTAAAGATGGTTATCAAACATTGATTGGCGAACGTGGTGTAACGCTTTCGGGGGGTCAAAAACAACGTGTTTCTATTGCAAGAGCTTTAATTAAAGATCCAAGAATTCTAATTTTTGACGATTGCTTGAGCGCTGTTGATACCGAAACCGAAGAAAAAATCTTATCAAATCTCAATGCGCTTATCCGTCATAAAACGGCTATCATTGTTAGTCACCGTGCATCGTCGGTTAAAAATGCCGATATGATAATTGTATTAGACGAAGGCAGAATCATCCAAAACGGAACACACCAACAATTGCTTAGCCAAAAAGGTTATTACCAGGAATTATATGAGCAACAATTGGCAGAACAAAATTAAACTAACAATTCTTTTAAAACTGAAATTACCTCATCAACTTCTTCCAAGGTATTAAATTTGCTAAAAGAAAATCTAACAGAACTTTTTTGCGATTCCTCAGAATTTAAGATAGCTTGTAAAACGTGTGACCCCTTATCGCTACCACTCTGGCAAGCACTTCCGCCTGAGGCAGCAATCCCTTTTAAATCTAGTTTAAACAATAACATTGGAATATTTTTTGGAAATCTTACACTTAAAGTAATATAAGAACTTTGCTGTAAATCTTCCGATAATCCATTAAATGCGATGTCTTTATTTAGATTTTTAAGTTGTTCAATAAAATAAGTCTTTAAATTGCCAACATAAATATGATCGTTTTCTAAATTGTTCATAGCCAAATCTAAAGCTAAGGACATCCCAGCGATGCTGTGAACATTTTCTGTTCCGGCGCGCGCACCGTGTTCTTGCTCACCACCTATCAATAAAGGCTTAATACCAATATTTTTTCTTATAAAAGCAAACCCAACGCCTTTTGGTCCGTGAAATTTATGAGCACTAGCCGTTAAAAAATCGACTGGTATTTCTTCTAAATCTATTGAAAAATGACCAATTGCTTGAACGGTATCCGAATGAAAATAAGCGTCATACAATTTACACAAATCGGCTACTTTTTTTAATGGTAATAAATTAGCAATTTCATTATTGATATACATCAAACTCACCAAAGTTTTAAAGGAAGTATCTTTTAATAGCTTTTCTAAATCATCTAAATCAACCATTCCATGTGCTGTCAGCTGTACAAAAACAAGTTCAATTTTTTTATCCGCTTTAAGCAGTTCAACCATATTTAACACAGCATGATGCTCTATTTTTGAAGTAATAATTCGCTTGACACCAAGATTCTGAACAGCATTATTCAAAATTAAATTATCAGCTTCAGTGCCTCCAGCCGTAAAAATTATTTCGTTAGGAAAGGCCTTTAAATGCTTCGCAATATTTTTACGGGATTGTTCAACTAGAGATTTAGAGTGTCTTCCAAACTGATGGCTAGAGGAGGGATTGCCAAAGGTTAAAGCCATTAATTGTGATACTTCTTTTATAACCTCTGGATGCAAAGGCGTTGTTGCAGCATTATCAAAATAAATTTCCATCCGACAAAATTACGAATAGAAAATCATAAAACTCAAAAAACACATCGCAAATCATAATTCATTAAATCGTGAATCATTAATTGTATCTTTGCCAAAATTTAAGAAATGCTGCCAAATCAAGATAATATCATCGCTTTAGCAACGCCTCAGGGCATTGGCGCAATTGGCGTTATTAGACTTTCGGGCAATGATGTTATCAAAATATGCAGTGAGGTTTTTTTTGTGAATGGCAAGGCAAAAGACTTGACAACAGTTAAAGGACATACCTTGCATTTTGGACTTATAAAAAAAGAAAATCAAATTGTAGATGAAGTTTTGGTAAGTGTTTTTAAGGCACCACACTCCTATACAGGCGAAAATAGTATTGAAATTTCATGTCACGGGTCACCCTATATTCAGCAAGAAATCATCAATTTATTTCTACCGATTGGCATTAGAATGGCAAAGCCAGGCGAATTTACTTTGCGCGCTTTTTTAAATGGCAAACTTGATTTATCGCAAGCAGAGGCTGTAGCCGATTTAATTGCTTCAAATTCAAAAGCTTCTCATCAAATTGCAATGCAGCAAATGCGTGGTGGTTTTTCATCCGATTTAAAAAACCTCCGTCAAGAGTTACTCAATTTTGCGTCATTAATTGAATTAGAGCTCGACTTTGCCGAGGAAGATGTCAGTTTTGCTAACCGTGATGACTTTAAAACGCTTTTAGAAAAAATTAAATTCCTACTCAAAAATTTAATCGACTCATTTGCCATTGGAAATGTGCTAAAAAATGGCATTCCTATTGCCATTGTTGGCGAACCAAATGTCGGCAAATCGACCTTATTAAATGCTTTGCTAAACGATGATAAAGCCATAGTTTCTGAAATTGCAGGCACTACGCGTGATGCTATTGAAGATGCTATTATTATTGACGGTGTGTTATTCAGATTTATCGATACGGCAGGTATTCGAGATACCAAAGACGTGATCGAAAATATCGGCATCAAAAAAACTTTTGAAAATATTGATAAAGCGCAATTGGTTTTGTATTTAGTAGATGCCTCAAAAATTCAAAATTCGGCAATAGAAATCAATAAAATTCATGAAAAATATCCTGACAAAACTATTTTAACAATTGTTAATAAATCTGATTTATTATCTAAAACTGAAATTAAAATACTTCATTCAAATCTCAAAACTCAAAACTCAAAGCTTTTAATTTCTGCCAAACAAAAAACCGGAATCGATTCTTTATTAAAAGTCTTAACTGATTTATCTAAAAAAGGCCACATATCGGCCAACCAAACCGTTGTGAGTAATGCCCGTCATTACGATGCTTTAAATCAGGCATTAAACTCAATTAATGACGTTTCTGAGGGTTTAAAAATTCAATTAACAAGTGATTTATTAGCAATCGATATCCGTCAGGCACTTCACCATTTAGGAGAAATAACCGGCGAAGTGACCAATGAAGATTTATTGGGAAACATTTTCGCTAACTTTTGCATTGGAAAGTAACTAAAATTAATAACCCTTTAAAAATTTGAAATTTTTAAAGGGTTAT
>JAVHOP010000132.1:0-7170 GCA_036170135.1 Flavobacteriaceae bacterium
CCAACAAAACGAATTCCCAAAGCAAACAAAACTTTGTCAAAAGGCATATGCTTTGAAGCTTCAATACCTTTGATAATATTTTCTGCTGATTTTTCAGCCATCCGCTCAAGCGGAATAATTTGATCTTTCGTTAAATCATATAAATCGGCATAATTTAAAATCAATCCATTTTTAAAGAGCAATTCCACTGTTTCGGCCCCCATCCCATCAATATTCATCGCCTTGCGGCTGATAAAATGCTGAATGCGTCCGGTAATTTGTGTGGGGCAACCATACTCATTCGGACAAAAATGTTTGGCATCACCATCAGTTCTAACTAAAAGTGTATGACAATCTGGACAATGCGTTATATATTTTGTAGGCACTGAATTTTGTGGGCGTTTGCTTAAATCAACCCCAACTATTTTCGGAATAATCTCGCCTCCTTTTTCAACAAATACAGTATCGCCTACGCGAATATCAAACTTCGCAATTTGATCGGCATTGTGCAAACTGGCGCGTTTTACTACGGTTCCGGCCAATTGTATGGGTTCTAAATTTGCCACTGGCGTAATGGCTCCGGTGCGACCAACTTGATAGGTTATTTCATTTAAAATAGTCGAAACTTGTTCGGCTTTAAATTTATAAGCAATTGCCCAACGTGGTATTTTTGCAGTAAATCCTAACTCGGCTTGCTGTTGCAGATTATTTACTTTAACAACCACACCATCAGTTTCGTATGGTAACTGGTGTCGTTTTTTATCCCAATCGGAAATAAATTCAAAAACTTCATCGATATTTTTGCAGACTTTTAAGGTTTCTGGTACATTAAATCCTACTTTTTTGGCCTGCATTAAAGCTTCAAAATGCGTGTCGAAAGGTAATTTTTGTCCCACCACCTGATACAACAAACAATCTAATGGGCGCTTGGCTACTTCGGTACTGTCCTGCAATTTTAAACTGCCACTCGCGGTATTTCGCGGATTGCTATAAGCATCTTCGCCTGCTTCGAGCCGATCTTTATTCATTTTATTAAATCCGTCAAGCGGAAGAATAATCTCGCCTCTTATTTCAAACTCGTCTGCAAAATGATTATTTAAAACGAGTGGGATTGATTTTATAGTCCGCACATTTGCTGTAATATCATCACCTTGAAGACCATCACCGCGTGTTTCGGCTCTTACTAATTTGCCCGCTTCATAAACCAAATTAATAGAAGCCCCATCGTATTTTAATTCGCATGTGTAAAGCACCATTCCTTCAATAATTTTGGTAATTCTGGTTTCCCAATCTCGTAAATCATCAAGCGAATACGAATTAGCCAAAGAGTACATTCGGTTTTTATGTACAACGGTTTCAAAGTTTTTAATAATGTGTCCTCCAACTCTTTGTGTGGGGGAATTTGGGTCAAAAAATTGTGGATATTGATTTTCTAAATCTTGAAGCTCTTTAAGTTTAACATCAAATTCATAATCAGAAATACTTGGCGCATCCATATCATAATAATTGGTATTATGCTGAAGAAGCTCCGCTCGTAAAGCAAGAATTTTTTGTTCAATATTTTCTGACATACACAAAAATTTTAATGTTAAAAGTACTTCTTTTTTTAAAATTAATAATCTGGTGTCATTTGATTTATAAACAAAAAAAGCCCAAAAAAAATATTTCTTCGGGCTTAGGATAATCACTTTTGATTAATAATAGGAAAATTTAGATACTTGAGATACATATCGCGCTAAGCGCATCACTTGATGACTATATCCATATTCGTTATCATACCAAACATAAAGCACCACGTCATCACCATTAGCACTAACTATAGTTGCTTTACTGTCAAAAATAGCCGGAGCAGCTTCACCGACAATATCAGATGACACCAATTCATTGCTCAACGAAAATTTAATTTGCTCTACCAAATTGCCTTCTAAAGCATATTTTTTCATAATAGCATTCACCTCATCTTTAGTTGTTTTCCTTTTTAAATGAAGATTTAAAATGGCTAATGAACCATTTGGAACCGGAACACGGATGGCATTTGATGTTAATTTACCTTCGAGTGATGGCAACGCTTTTGCAACTGCACTTCCGGCACCAGTTTCAGTAATGACCATATTTAAGGCTGCAGCGCGACCTCTACGATATTTTTTATGAAAATTATCGACAAGATTTTGGTCATTTGTATAAGCGTGAATAGTCTCGAGATGACCATTATTAATTCCAAAATTATCTTCAATCACACTCAAAACTGGCGTTATGGCGTTTGTTGTACAAGAAGCGGCCGAAAAAATATGGGTGGTATTTGGATCATAATCAGTCTGATTAACGCCATAAACAATATTTGGCACATTTTTACCGGGCGCTGTTAGTAAAACTTTATCAATACCTTTAGCTTTTAAATGTCTTCCTAAAGAAATATCATCTCTAAAAGCGCCTGTATTATCTATAACCAAAGCATTGTGAATTCCGTATTGTGTATAATCAATATCTTCGGGATTATTGGCAGAAATCATATAAACGGTGGTGCCGTTTATAATTAATGCTTGATGTTCAAAATCTGGAATAACAGAGCCTAAAAAATCACCGTGAACGGAGTCGTTTCTTAATAAGGCGGCACGTTTTTCTAAAAAGATTGGCGAATTATCATCTCTGGTAACGATTGCTCTTAAGCGCATTTGTCTCCCCTTTCCCATTTTGCTCATGAGCTCTCTAGCTAATAATCTACCAATTCTACCAAATCCGTATAAAACGATATCCTTAGGCGCATTGACATTGTTGCTTTTGGCTTTGCTGAGTTTTTCTCTTACAAATTTTAATTTATCGGTCGATAAATTTTCGTCTAAAAGGCATTCGTAAGACAATTTACCGATATCTAATTTTGATGCTGGCAAATCTAAAATTGCGATTGCTTTGGCTATTTCAAGACAATCGTAGATTGAAATTGGTTTTTCTACAAACGCCGCTGCATATTCTAAAAGGTTTAGGATTTCGCTGACATTCTTGTCAATTAACTGATTTCTAAATAACACCAATTCTATGGTTTTATCGTACCATAAATCGCCTATTATTTTAATAAATTCAATGGTTGCTCTCCGCCTATCCGTTTGAATAGTAAGCTCTTGTTCATAATTTTGTTGAAGTGGCATGTTGAGTTGAGTTGTGAGTTGAGTTGATTACAAAAGTAACAAAATAAGCTTTATAAATAAAAAAAGACCGCCAAAAATGAGGTCTTTTAATCTAAAATAATTAACTAAACTAATCTAACACTATGGAAACATATCCTATTCTTCCTTGCTGATCTAAGATTTGCAAGGTTACATAATTCTTATTTTCATTATTTTTTAAATACAAACTCAATTCATTTGAATCATAAATTTTAACTTCATTAATTGCTAAAATAATATCATTATTGCGCACACCTCTAGCTATTAATTCTCTATTGTTTAGGTTGACTATTTTAATCCCAAAATCAATATGATATTTTTCTTTTTCATCACGTGATAGTGGTTTGGTTTCTCCTATATAATAATTAACATAATCATTTTTGGAAACACTTTCTTTGCCAAATTTATTTTTTAAGGAAAGCGGAATCGTTTTAGAAACTCCTGCTCTAATAAAAGTTACCGAGATTTTATCTCCAGGGCGTTTTGTTCCCAAAAATCCAGATAAATCGGCATATTTTTTAATAGCAACTTCATTCATTTTAATAATAATGTCATTCTTTTTTAGCCCAGCAGTTTGCGCAGCACTATCATCCAAGACATTGATAACAATAACGCCTTCGGTATTTGGAATTTCATAAAATTTGGCTTTATCTGAATCTAAATCGTCAACATTTACCCCCAAATATGCGCGTTGTACATTGCCGAAAAGCATCATATCTTCAATCACTTTTTTAGCAATATTTGAAGGAACCGCAAACGAATAGCCCATATAAGACCCTGTTATAGATTCAATTGCCGAATTTATTCCGATAAGCTCACCGCGTGTATTCACCAAAGCACCACCACTATTTCCAGGATTTACAACGGCATCAGTTTGAATAAACGATTCAATGGCACGAGTGTTTTTATTAATGTTGATATTTCTTCCTTTGGCGCTAATAATTCCGGCTGTTACAGTTGATGATAAATTAAAGGGATTGCCAACCGCCAAAACCCACTCACCTACTTTAATATTATCAGAATTTCCAAAAGGGATGTAAGGCAAATCTTTAGTGTCAATTTTAACCAATGCAATATCGGTATTTGGGTCGGTTCCTATAATTTTAGCAACAAATTTACGTTTATCGTTTAGTGTAATTTCGAGTGTTTTTGCGTTATCTATCACGTGATTATTAGTGATAATATAACCATCATTTGAAATAATTACACCAGAACCGGTACCTACTTGCTTTAATTCTCTTGTACCACTACCACCGTAGAAAAATGAAGAAAATGGGTCTTGTACTTCTTGAACGGATACATTTTTAACGTGAACAACTGCTGCTAAAGTAGCTTCGGCAGCAATTGTAAAATCGGTATTCTCGGCAGGAATAGCATAATTTACCATTTTTGATGGCAAATTATCTTGTGAAGTCGTTATGACTTCTTGAAGCTTATTACTTTTTTCAAATAATAATTTGTAACCGCCAAGCGTTATAATTCCGCTAAAAGCAGAAATTAAAAATAATGTGCTAATTTTTTTCATCTGATATTTTATTTATAAAACAACGCTCAAAATTAAAAAATATATCGTTCTATAATTTGTGTTTAACATTGCCTTAACGCTGTTTTAACTGGTTTTTAACAAAATTGTCTTTGTAAAATATCATTACATTTGCAAACAAATATCAATTAAATGATGAATCTAACTTTTTATAAATATCAAGGCTGTGGAAACGACTTTATTATTATTGATAACCGATTAAACATCTTTGATACCACCAACATCAATCTTATTAATAGCTTATGCGATAGGCATTTTGGCATTGGGGCTGATGGCTTAATTTGCTTAGAGAATGAAGATGGATTCGATTTTAAAATGGTTTATTTTAATGCCGATGGCAATGAAAGCACGATGTGTGGCAATGGTGGCAGATGTATTGTAGCATTTGCTAAATTCTTAAATATCATTAAAAATAAAGCTCATTTTACCGCTATCGATAGCATTCATAAAGCGACTATAAATGGCAAAATCATTAGCTTACAAATGCAAGATGTCAAAACTATTATCATTAAAGATGACACTGCCTTTTTAAATACAGGTTCACCACATCATATTACTTATAAAACAGATATTGACCAAATTGATGTTAAAATAGAAGGGCATGACTTAAGATATGGAGCACCATATTACGAAGAAGGTGCCAATATTAATTTTGTTGAACAAATAAATAATAATACTTTTAAAGTAAGAACTTATGAGCGCGGCGTAGAAGATGAAACGCTAAGTTGTGGCACAGGTGTTACTGCTACTGCTATTGCCAGTCATAAAACAAAAAAAACCATCAATACAGTTATTAATTTACAAACTAAAGGCGGTCATTTAAAAGTGAGCTTTACCGAAAAAGACGGGGTTTATTCGGAAGTGTTTTTAGAAGGTCCAGCCGTTCAAGTTTTTAAAGGAATCATTGAGATTTAATGAAAATACTAAAAGGAGCAACTGTTTATTTACGTGCCATAGAGCCAAAGGATTTAGATTTTCTATTTGAAATAGAAAATGATGAAGATTTTTGGGAAGTAAGCGGCACGCAAACACCTTATTCTAAATTTGTGCTCAAACAATATTTAGAACAAGCTCATTTAGATATTTACCAAGCCAAACAATTGCGTTTGGTAATTGCCAAAATAGAAGGCGATTTGCCCATTGGATTAATAGACTTATTCGATTTTGATCCACAACATAAACGTGTTGGATTGGGTATCCTTATTACTGCTAAAAATCAGAGACAAGGTTTTGCAAAAGAATCAATTGAACTACTTATAAACTATTGCTTTAGCTTGTTACAAATACATCAAATTTACGTCAATATTTTAGAGGATAATTTAATAAGTCTAAGCCTTTTTAAACAACTTGGATTTATCAAAATAGGCATCAAAAAAGACTGGAATTTCTATAAAAATAACTATAAAAATGAAATCCTATTACAACTTATAAATAAATGAACATCAGTTATAACATCCAAAATAATCTATCTAAATCCGAAATTAAAAGAGCGAAATTCCTCATTGCTTTTTTAATTATTATTTATTCTTTAATGGGATACCACTTCATTTTTGGCAACAATGTTAAAAAATCGGGCTATCTATTGATTCCTCATAACAGTACATTTGAAAGTGTTTCCGATTCAATCAAACCCTTTTTAAAAGATGAATTCTCATTTAGCTATGTTGCCCAATTTAAAAGATACCCAAAAAACATTAAATCTGGTAGGTATTTAATTGAAAAAGGAATGAGCAACAATGCCATTTTAAATAAAATAAAAGGCGGTCATCAAGCTGCCATAACCTTTATTTTTAACAATGAAAATAGTTTAGAAGCCATGGCAAGTATTATCGGCTCTAAATTTGAGATAGATTCAGCAACAATTATGGCAACTTTCCGCGATAGTATCTTCTTAAAGAATCATAAGCTCAACAATTACAATATTCTTGGAATTTTTATTCCGAATAGTTATGAGATTTACTGGAATATTTCTGCCGATAAATTTAGAGATAGACTATTTGAAGAGTTTCAAATATTCTGGAAATCGGACAATCGGATTGCAAAAGCCGATTCCTTAAAATTGAGTCCGTTGGAAGTTTATACACTAGCTTCAATCGTTCAGAAAGAAACAGCAACAGTTGATGAACGCCCTATTGTTGCTGGCTTATATCTAAATAGATTGAAAAAAGGTTGGCCACTTCAAGCCGACCCAACCGTTATTTTTGCGCTAAAACAATCTTTTAAAAAAGATACCATTATAAAACGGGTTTTTAAGAAAGATTTATTGATTAAATCGGCTTTTAATACCTATTTAAATGCGGGCTTACCTCCAGGACCAATTGCTATGCCAGATGTTTCGAGTATTGATGCCGTTTTAAATCCGGCTGTGCACAACTATTTATTTATGTGTGCCAGTACTAAAAATTTTGGTTCTCACGAATTTGCCGAAGATATTAAACATCATCTTATAAATGCTGTAAAATACCAAAAATGGGTTGAAAAGCAAGG
>JAVHOP010000133.1:0-7006 GCA_036170135.1 Flavobacteriaceae bacterium
ACCACCAAGTTAGTTATTATTTTTAATCTAAAAACATTAAAATAACATTTTGTTAATGTAATGATAACATTAGAAATGTAATATCTTATTTTTAACTATTTTATCTATTTATATTATTAAAATTTATGAATTAATTTATATCAAAAATAGATAAATATTTAACTTTTTAAACACTTTTGAGACTCGTCTTTTAATGTTGGCTTAACACACAATATTATATATCAATTCAATTTGTAATTTTGGGCGATTTTAAAAAAATGTTTAAACATCCAAACAAATATGAAAGAGCAACTAATATTATTAAGTCTATTTATGATGTCCGTGTCATTATTTGCCCAAACAGCTGATGATAATTTTAAGCCAAGTGGCTCACCAATTTTTAAGGTTTTCTGGAATTACAATACCGATTTATCGAAAAACGCTACAAAAAATAGCGCTTTCGAATTAAATCGCGCTTATTTAGGGTATCAATATGCTTATACCAAAGACATATCAGCCAAAGTAGTTTTAGATGTCGCCAATAATACCGGCGGTAGTGCCTATACATTTCTTTTAAAAGCCGCTCAGTTAGATTGGAAAGTAGCAAAAAGTGTTAAATTAAATATGGGCTTAATTGGCATGAAACAATTTAATGATCAGGAAGAATTTTGGGGATACCGTTACCTATTTAAATCTTTTCAAGATGAAAATAGTTTTGGAAGTAGTGCCGATTTAGGTATTAACGCCGAATTTGAACTTAGCAAAACCCTAAAAGCAAATTTTATTGTTTTTAATGGCGAAGGTTACAAAAATATTCAAGATATAAATGGAAATCAAAAAGTTGGTGGTAGTTTAATATTTACGCCAGTAAGAAGTTTAACCACAAAAATATATTTTGACAGCCAACCTACTACGGGCTCTAAAGCCATTACAAGTCTTGCTTTATTTGCTGGATATAAAGTTGACGACTGGAAACTAGGCGCAGAATACAACAAATTAAATAACGGAAAAAAATATTCAAGTCCATCGGTTGATAATCAATTAAATGGCATTTCAATCTACGCAACTTATATTATCAATAAAAAAGTTGAAATTTTTGGCAGATTTGATCAACTAAGTTCCAACACTTTAGCAGGACAAAT
The DNA here is from genome assembly GCA_036170135.1 of Flavobacteriaceae bacterium. Lineage (GTDB taxonomy): Bacteria > Bacteroidota > Bacteroidia > Flavobacteriales > Flavobacteriaceae > CG1-02-35-72. Next base: position 1,122 of record JAVHOP010000133.1, read on the forward strand.
AACCGCTTGGAATTATTCAAAAGACGGCAGTCAAATTATAACTGGATTTCAATATGCGCCTACTAAAGGCGTTAAATTTGCTTTAAACTATCAGGGATTTAGTTTTGACAATTCGGCTTTAAACAATCAGACTAAATTGTTTTTAAACGCCGAATTTAAATTATAAGAACATCTTAATAAAAATATAACTATCTGGCTACTTCAAAAATTGATTTGAAGTAGCCAGATTTAAAGTTTTAGATTTAACCGCCTATTATTGTTATTTATCAAATATTTAGTAACATAAACTTAACATTAAGTTTAAATTTTGCTAACTTAATCGACACCTTAAAGGTGTAATTTTGTGCCAAATTAAAAAGAAAAATTAAACGATGAAAAACAAATTATTATTAGCCTCAATGGTTATATTAGTTTTAAGTATGACGTCTTGCGGTAATCCTGCAAAAAAAGACAACGAATCTCAGCCACTTACAGGCACGATTTCAATAGATGGTTCTGGAACTGTTTTCCCTGTTTCTGAAGCTGTTGCCGAAGAATTTTTAAAAGTTGAACCAAATGTAAAAGTTACCGTAGGCGAAAGTGGTACTGGTGGTGGATTTAAAAAATTCGGAATTGGTTCTATCGATATCAGTGATGCTTCAAGAGAAATTAAAGATGAAGAAATAGCGCTTTGCAAAGAAAATGGCATCGAATATATAAAATTAACAGTGGCGCTTGATGGTATTTCGGTTGTTATAAACAAAGAAAATACTTGGGCTAAAACAATGACTACCGAAGAACTTAAAAAATTATGGGAGCCAGATAGTAAAGTAAAATTATGGAGTGACATCCGTAAAGAATGGCCAAAACAAGAAATTCATTTATACGGTCCAAATACTTCACACGGAACATACGATTTCTTTACCGAAGTTATTATGGGAAAATCTGGTGCTAGCAGAACCGATTATAATGCAGTTTCAGATTATAATGTTGCTGTTCAAGGAATTGAAAAAGATATTAATGCTTTAGGTTATTTCGGATTGTCTTATTATGAAGAAAATAAAGACAAACTTGGAGTGGTTGGAATTGATAATGGCAAAGGAGCTGTTTTACCTACTTTAGAAACCGTTTCTAGCAATGAATATGCGCCACTTTCTAGATCTTTATATATCTATGTAAACAAAAAATCAGCACAAAAACCCGAAGTTCAAAAATTTGTGTCATTTTATTTAGATAATGCGCCTGTATTATCAAAAGAAGTTGGTTATGTTCCTATGATGCAAGCTGGTTACGATGAACAAAAATTAGCTTTTAGCCAAGTGCTTATTAAATAAAAAACTAAATGTAAATAATTATATTTGCCGATAAGCTTATACTTATCGGCAATTGTATTTAATGAAAATTAAAGAAAAAATAATTGAAATACTTTTGAAGCTTTGCGCTTCTATTACTATACTCACAACCATTGGTATTATAGGTGTCCTTTTGTTTGAAAGTATCACTTTTTTTAAAAATATTTCCATAATTGAATTCTTAACCGATACACGATGGACACCATTATTCAGCGAAAAGCATTTTGGTATTTTAGCACTGGTTTCGGGAACATTTTTAACATCGGCAATCGCTATTGTGGTGGCACTTCCGGTAGGATTAACTATCGCTATTTACTTAAATATGTATGCGCCAAAGAGTTTTAGAAAAACTCTAAAACCAATTCTTGAAATTTTAGCAGCTGTACCAACCGTGGTTTATGGGTTTTTTGCATTAACCATCGTAACCCCATTTTTACAAACTATTTATCCCGGTTTAGAAACCTTCAATTCACTGTCGGCAGGAATTGTAATGGGAATTATGATTATTCCATTTATATCTTCATTGAGTGAAGATGCCTTATATGCCGTTCCAAAATCATTAAAATTAGCGGCATTCGGGATGGGTTCAACCCGATTTCAAACCGCTTTTAAAGTAATGATTCCAGCAGCTTCATCAGGAATTATCGTGTCAATAATATTAGCCATTTCAAGAGCTATTGGTGAAACCATGATTGTTGCAATTGCCGCCGGACAACAAGCACAATTTACCTTAAATCCGTCCATTCCTATCCAAACTATTACCTCTTATATTGTGCAAGTAAGTTCGGGCGATGCACCTCAAGGATCCATAGAATACCAGACTATTTTTGCAGCAGGTCTAACCTTGTTTTTATTTACCTTTACGCTTAACAGTATTAGTTTTTGGATAAAGAAAAAGTTTCAAGAAAAATATGAGTAACTTAAAAAAAAATAGATTTATAGATCAAGCTTTTAATGTTCTAGGAATGTTATTTACCTTTTCAGGCATTTTGATTTTGGTTATTTTAATTTACAACATTTTACGAGTGGGCTTTACGCGAGTTAGCTGGGATTTTTTAACAAGCTTACCATCAAGACGTCCAGAAGAAACAGGCATTTACACAGCCATCATCGGAACTTTAGATGTCATGCTTTTAACCATTATTTTTGCAATTCCCATAGGTGTTGGAGCTGGTATCTATCTCGAAGAATATGCAAAGAAATCTAAAATGTCATCTATGTTAGAAATCAATATTTCAAATTTAGCTGGTATTCCTTCCATCATTTACGGCTTATTGGGATTGGGAATTTTTGTCCGTTTTTTTAATTTTGGGGGCAGTCTTTTATCGGGTAGTTTAACCTTGTCTCTTTTAATTTTGCCCATAATTATTGTAGCCACAAGAGAAGCTATAAAAGCAGTGCCATCATCATTAAAAGAAGCGTCATTTGCTTTAGGCGCTTCAAAATGGCAAACCATTATAAATGTTGTTTTACCATCATCATTCGGCGGAATTTTAACAGGTGTTATTCTATCTTTATCAAGAGCCATTGGCGAAACTGCACCCTTAATTGTAGTTGGTGCGCTGGCGTATGTCCCTTTTGTTCCACATTCAATTTTTGATACTTTTTCGGTTCTGCCGATGCAAATCTTTAATTGGACAAGCCGTCCACAGCCAGGTTTTGCTATTGCCGCTGCCGGAGCAATTATTATCTTGTTACTCATTACATTTATTATGAATGGAATAGCTGTATATTTTAGAAATAAATGGCAAAAAAAATTACAATAACACCATTATGGACATGATATTAGAAGAAAAAAGTGACCCTAATTTGGCAGCGCCAACGGTAGAAAAATACAAATTACACGCTAAAAATGTGAATGTTTTTTATGGCGATTTTCAAGCCATTAAAAATGTTTCAATGAACATAAAGCCAAATAGTATTACGGCGTTTATTGGACCGTCAGGCTGCGGAAAATCTACTTTTATACGTTTATTTAACAGGATGAATGATTATGTAGATAATTTTAAAATGGATGGCAAAATATTTATTGATGATGCCAATATTTACAAGAAAAAAGTCCAAGTTGAGGCGCTTAGGAAAGAAGTTGGTATGGTATTTCAAAAACCAAATCCTTTTCCAAAATCTATTTTTGAAAACGTTGCTTACGGATTAAATATTCAAGGAATTAAAGACAAAAAGTTAATAGCCGAAAAGGTTGAAAAAGCGCTCATTCAAGCTGACTTATGGAAGGAGGTTAAAGACAATTTAAACAAATCGGCCTTAGCTTTATCAGGTGGACAACAACAGCGTTTGTGTATTGCCAGAACCTTAGCTGTTGAGCCTTCAATTTTATTAATGGATGAGCCAACCTCGGCGTTAGACCCAATTTCCACTTCTAAAATAGAGGAGTTAATTCATCATTTAAAAGAATCATATACCATAATTATTGTTACCCACAATATGCAACAGGCATCAAGAATTAGCGATTATACCGCCTTTTTTTATATGGGTGAATTGATTGAATTTGATAAGACTAAAAAAATATTTACAAACCCCGATAAAAAACGTACCGAAAATTATATTACCGGTAGGTTTGGATAAAAACATAAAATTATGATAAATATTGAAGAACACCGCAGTGATTTAAGTCAAAGTTGCGAAGAAATGATGGGTATTTGCCAATTGCAGATGGCCCATGCTTTCGAGGCATTTACAACTTTTGAAACCGATTTGGCCGAAGATATCATTTTAAAAGAAAGCCACATCAATGCGCTTGATTTAAAAATTGAAAAAGATACCGATAATTTTATTGCACTTTACAATCCGGTGGCTACCGATTTAAGGTTTGCTTTGGCTATGCTTAAAATTAATTATAATTTGGAGCGAATTGGAGATCAAGCCTTTGATATTGCCAATCACACAATCGATTTAAACGAAAAATTGGCTCCCGAAATCATCGAAAAACTACAGTTTGGTTTGATGTTTGAAACCCTAGACAGCATGTTCAATGATGTTGTAACCGCATATAACGACGAAAACCTAAAAGCCGCACGTAAAGTATTTAAAAAAGATAAAGTCATCAATCAAATCAATACCAATACTTTTAATTTAGTTGCCGAAGAAATTACTAAAAACCCTGCATTAATCAGACAATATTTAATGGCGCTGGTAGTGATGAAAAAGTTTGAAAAAACAGGCGATTTACTCAAGAATATTTGCGGAAGTATTATTTATTATATCGATGCTAAAGTGGTAGCACATAAAAAGAAGAAAAAATAAGGAGCTAAAAGCTATTTATTTTTTAATCTCGGCAGCAATTTTTTCTAATTCTTCGTACCAATCCTCGCCAAACTTTCTAATCAAAGCTTGCTTTACAAATTTGTAAACCGGAACCTGCAGCTCTTTTCCTAAAACACAAGCATCGTCGCATATTTGCCATTTGTGATAATTTACAGCGGCAAAATCGCTATAATCTTGAACTCTTATGGGGTATAAATGGCAAGAAATTGGCTTTTTCCAGTTAATTTCACCGCTGTTATAAGCTTCTTCAATGGCACATAAAGCAATCCCTTTCTTGTCAAAAATAACATAAGCACAATCAGCCCCATTTATTAAAGGCGTTTCATGTTCGCCCACTTCATTGGTGGTATAAACACCTTGCTTTTTAATGGCTGCAATACCTTCGGCTCTTAAAAAGGGCTTAACCTTTGGGTAGATATCTTTTAAAATTTGAAGTTCGTCATCAGCAATCGGTGCACCGGCATCGCCATCAATACAACAAGCGCCTTTGCAGGCAGCCAAATTGCACATAAAATCTTTTTCGATAATTTCCTCCGAGATGATGGTTTTTCCGAGTTGAATCATAGCGCAAAAATAAGGGTTTTAAATTCAAAAACAATTAAAAAAATAATGCCAAAAATGACTTATATTTATCCTATTTAACATACTTTTGCAACCTTTAAAATATCAAACCCTATGATTATCAACTTTAAAGAAATTGTAACGGCAACGATGGTGTTATTTGCTGTGATTGATATTATTGGCAGTATTCCCATTATTATTGAGTTGCGTCAAAAAGCTGGGCATATTCAATCAGAAAAAGCCTCGATAGTTTCGGCTATTATAATGATACTTTTCCTTTTTTTAGGAGAAGAAATTCTTAATTTAATTGGCATTGATGTCAATTCGTTTGCTGTAGCAGGTTCTTTTGTCATTCTTTTTTTAGCTTTAGAAATGATTTTAGGTATCAATCTCTATCGAGATGAAGTGCCTGAAACCGCCAGTATTGTCCCCTTGGCATTTCCATTAATAGCGGGTGCCGGCACCATGACGTCGCTTTTATCGCTTAAAGCGGAATATCAAACGGTAAATATTATTATCGCCATTATAATCAACACGATTTTTGTTTATGCAGTTTTAAAATCTTCTAAAAAAATTGAGAAAGTTATCGGCAAAGGCGGAATTGGTGTGATTAGAAAAATATTTGGAATTGTGTTATTGGCAATTGCTGTAAAATTGTTTGCCTCAAATATTCAAGGCTTGTTTCATTAAAATTCTACAACTTATACGTTA
>JAVHOP010000134.1:0-5113 GCA_036170135.1 Flavobacteriaceae bacterium
TATTTAGAAACTCCGAAAAAAATGGCTTGATATAAAAAACGCTCTCAAAATTTGAGAGCGTTTTTACAATCTGCTAAAAAATTATTTCACCAAAGAACCTTCCATAATAGCTTGCACCACTTCAGGATTTAGCAAAGTAGAAATATCACCCATATTTGAGGTTTCATTTTCTGCAATCTTCCGCAAAATTCGTCGCATAATTTTTCCTGATCGTGTTTTTGGCAAACCTGGAACAAACTGAATTTTATCCAATTTTGCAATATGCCCAATGGTACGACCAATTAAATCATTGATTTCTTTGCGTAAAGCATCAGGATTTTCGGGAGTATTATATAATATTACATAAGCATACAAGGCATTTCCCTTAATAGGATGCGGATAACCAACAATTGCCGATTCAACCACATTATTGTGCTCATTGATGATATTTTCTATGGGCGCTGTCCCTAAATTATGTCCAGAAACAATAACCACATCATCAACGCGACCGGTGATTCTGTAATTTCCTTCTAAATCACGCAAAGCGCCATCACCTGTAAAATATTTACCAGGAAAAGCTGAAAAATAAGTCTTTATATAGCGTTCGTGGTCACCATAAATAGTACGTGCCATCGATGGCCAAGGAAATTTGATACACAAGCTTCCTTCTGCCGGATTTGTATTTTGCTCAACTCCAGCTCCATCGACTAAACAAGGTTGAACGCCCGGCATAGGACGTGTTGCGAAAGTAGGTCGTGTAGGCGTAACACCTCCAAGCGGAGAAATCATAATACTACCCGTTTCGGTTTGCCACCAAGTATCTACAATTGGCGCTTTTTGCTTGCCAATTTTATCATCATACCAATGCCAAGCCTCTTCGTTTATGGGTTCTCCAACAGTACCGAGAATTTTTATGGAACTCAAATCATTTTGCTCAGTAAACTCATTTCCCTGTGCTGCCAAAGCCCTGATGGCTGTTGGTGCGGTATAGAATTGATTGACTTTATATTTTTCTACAATTTGCCAAAAGCGACTAAAATCAGGATAGGAAGGGATTCCTTCAAACATCAAAGTTGTAGCGCCTGCGGCTAAAGGACCATATACAATATAAGAGTGACCTGTAATCCAACCGATATCAGCTGTACAGAAAAATACATCGCCTTGTTGGTATTGGAATACATTTTTAAAACTGTGAGTAGTTTGAACCATATACCCACCACAAGTATGAACCATGCCTTTTGGTTTTCCGGTTGAACCAGATGTGTATAATATAAATAAAACATCTTCGGCATCCATAATTTCGGCCGGGCAATTAGCATCTACTTTTGCTAATTCATCGTGCCACCAAACATCACGTCCAGCTTTCATAGTAACTGGAGAATCAATGCGTTTTAAAACGATAGCGGTTTCAATTGACGGACTTGTTTCTAGCGCTTCGTCGGCAATTTCTTTTAAATCAACAGCTTTACTTCCTCTAAAGACTCCATCGGCAGTTAACAGTACTTTGCAATTAGAATCATTAATTCTGGTTGATAATGCCACAGCAGAGAATCCGGCAAAAACTACCGAATGTATGGCGCCAATTCTGGCACAAGCCAAAACCGCAATGGCAAGTTCTGGGACCATTTGCATATAGATGCAAACCCTATCACCTTTAACTACACCTCTATTTTTTAATACATTGGAGAATTTATTAACTTCTATAGCAAGCTCATTATAGGTTAAGATTCTATTAGCTTCATTCGGATCGTTTGGTTCCCAAATGATAGCCTTTTCATTTCCACGTTTTGCCAAATGACGGTCGATACAGTTTTCGGTAATATTGAGTTTTGCTCCTTTAAACCATTCAAATTTTGCCCTTTCCCAATCATATTCAACAACTTTATCCCATTTTTTATGCCAGTTAAACGTGTCGGCAATTTGAGCCCAATAACCTTCTGGGTCGTTTACACTGTGTTGATAAGACTTGTAATATTTAATAAAAGAGTTGATTCTTAAATCTTCGAGTGTTTGTTTTTCTCTTTCTTCAAGGTGAGCAAATACGCCAATTTGATGCAATTTAAATTCGTGAATAATTTCGTTAATTATTTCAGGGTCATCAATTGTTGAAGGAATAACATAATCAACACCATCGGCAATATCTCTCAATAATTTGCGAAGAATTTTGCCAGAACGCGTTTTTGGCAATCGACTAACTATCATTACTTTTCTTAAGGATGCCACAGATCCAATGGCTTTTTTAACTTCTTGCACAATGTTGAACTCTAATTCGAAACTAGACACATAATCACCCGATTTTAAAACTACTAACGCCAAAGGCAATTGACCTTTTAATTGATCGGCAATACCAAAAACAGCACATTCGGCAACCGATTTATTTGCAGAAACAACTTCCTCCATAGCCGCTGTTGACAAGCGATGGCCTGCAACATTAATAACATCATCAACGCGTCCGGTAATAAATACATAACCATCTTCATCAATATAACCACCATCACCAGAAAGATAGTAGCCGTCAAAACGTTTTAAATAACCATCGATAAAGCGTTGTGTATTTCCCCAAATATCGTAAATATTTCCTGGAGGCAAAGGCAGTTTAACAACTACTAAACCTTCTTTATTTGCGCCTAACCGTTTGCCATCTTTATCTAATATTTGCACATTATAACCACTAACAGGTTTTGATGCAGAACCAGGTTTTACTGGCAAGGCTTCAACTCCCATCATATTAGAAATCATTGGCCAACCAGATTCTGTTTGCCACCAATGGTCAATTACAGGGATTTTTAAATTTTCTTCAAGCCAATGTAAAGTCGCCACATCGCAACGTTCGCCGGCTAAGAATTGATATTTTAAGCAACTTAGATCAAATTGTTTTATAAACTCACCTTTGGGATCTTCCTTTTTAATGGCTCTAATAGCGGTAGGTGCCGTAAACATCACATTTACTTTATGCTCGCTAATAACACGCCAAAATGAGCCTGCATCGGGCGTTTTAATCGGTTTGCCTTCATAAAAAATAGTTGTGTTGCGGTTAAGCAATGGACCGTAAACAATGTAACTATGACCAACTACCCAGCCAACATCTGAAGCTGCCCAATAAGTATCGCCTTCTTCAACGCCATAAATATATTTCATTGAATATTTTAAAGCGACAGCATAACCACCGGTATCCCGTAAAATACCTTTTGGTTTTCCTGTCGTTCCGGATGTGTATAGGATATAAAGTGGGTCGGTGGCTAGCATTTCTACACACGCTACTGGTTCCGATTTTTTTACAAGCTTTTTATAGCTGACATAAATTTCATCTTTATTATTGATAGCACCTAGATTTCGTTGATAAACAATGACTTTTTCTGGTTTATGTTTTGCAATGGAAACAGCTTCATCAACCAAAGGTTTATAGGCAATTAATTTATCTACTTCCATCCCAGAAGTGGCGGTAATAATTACTTTCGGTTTACAATCATCTATTCTTATGGCCAATTCATTTGGGGCAAATCCACCAAAAACAACCGAATGTATGGCGCCAATTCGGGCGCACGCTAACATGCTAAATGCAGCGTGAGGAATCATCGGCATATAAATAATAACCGTATCACCTTTTTTAACACCTAAATCTCGAAGGCCACCCGCCAAATGTTCAACTTGCTTTTTTACTTCATTAAACGAATAGCTCACTTTTTGTTGAGTAACAGGCGAATCATAAATAATGGCAGTTTGTTCTCCAAAACCGGCTTCCACATGTTTATCGACTGCCAAATAGCACATGTTTAATTTTCCATCTGCAAACCACCGGTCAAATCCTCTATCATCTTTTGATAAAATTGTTGTCGGTTTTTTATACCATTTTAAGTTATTAGATTGTTCTTTCCAAAATTTTTCTGGATTTTCAATACTTTGGTTGTAATGTTCTTGATAATTCATTTCGTCAAGTTTATTTAGTTTTATATAATCTAAACCAACTGGTGTTTAGAATTTTGATTTTTACTAATGCCCAAATTATTAGTAGGGACGCTAACCCTACAAAAATTGAGACAAAAAAATGGCCATTAAAAAGTGGCTCAATATAGAATTTAAAATAAAGCGCGATTGCAAAATAAAAGGCAATAAATATATAGAATGTGATTTTTCCTAATTTGATTTTCATGTTTTTGGTTTTTATTAGAAGTTAAATAACATCAGAATCTGGATTTTTTGTTGAAAATTATTTATCAAATAAGGATTTTTTACCATTCATTTTTTTGCTCCTTTTCAATGTCTCAAAATACATATTACTTAATTATCAAAATTTTAAATTATTGAGCTCTCCTATTGAGATAAATATTAAAACCCTTTTAACTAATATATGTGCATCACTTATTTTTAGCTCTGTAAAAAGCCATTGATAATTAAGGTTTTTAAAATTACCCATGATGCAAGGCAATTCTATTTCCTTCCGAATCTAAAAAAACACCCATAAAACCATGTGATGGTGAGATTTGTCTTTTCGGAATTAAAACTTTGCCGCCCGATGCTTCAACACGTTTCAATTCGATTGATAAATCACCCGAAAAAGCGGTAAAATAAACCAAAACGCCATCTTGACTTGGTTTGTAATATTCAGAGTGCTTAACCAGGGCGCCACCACTGCCGATTGTTTTTTCAAAAAAAGGAAAAAAAGCCATTTGCAAACCTCCAAAATCCTGAACTTGAAGATTGATATTAAATACACTTTGGTAAAAAGCTACCGCACGTTGCATATCTGTTACGGGTATTTCAACCCAACCAATAAGGTTATGATTCATAATTTTAAAATTTAAACGATTAATGACTCTCCTATTTTTAATAGATTTAATTCTTTTCCGTGCTCTTTAAAATAAGAAATCGCTTTTTCATGATTGATTTCTATATATCCAAAGGTGTCAAAATGATATCCTAGAACACGGTTACAATGTACAAAATCGGCAGCGATACAGGCGCTTTTATAACCCATTGTAAAATTATCGCCCACAGGCAAAACAGCCAAATCGAGTTTGCATTTTAGTGGAATTATTTTCATATCGTAAGTCAAAGCGGTATCGCCTGCTATATAAATATTGCCTTCTAAAGTTTCTAAAATAAATCCACCTGGTTGCCCACCATAACTACCATC
>JAVHOP010000134.1:5213-9466 GCA_036170135.1 Flavobacteriaceae bacterium
AAATAGGTGATTTTCATAATGCGAAGTATATTAGGTGATACCCTGCAATTTAATAAAATAAATCCATAAAAAAACCACGAATAAGTAATTTTCCGTAGTTTCAAACACACAAATAAGTAAGTGTATTTATCAACATTTAATCATACTTATTATGCTTTCAAAAAATTAGATTTATCTTATTACAAAAGAAATATTAATAAAAATATTTCTTCCCATTCGGGGGATATTTTTCCAATCGGCAAAGGTAGAATAATACCTGTCGAAAATATTTTCCACACCCGATTTTACTAAAAATTTGTTGGCGCCCTTATAAAAAACATAAGATGCACTGGCGTTAAAAATAGTATAGGCTTTGGTTTGATCTTCACCGTAATCACTGCTGTAATGATGTTGTTTTTCTGCGCCTGACATCTCAAATTCCGCATTAAATAAATTCCTTTTATAATTAAACATCAATTTATATTTAAGCGGACTTATCAACGGTAAATTTCCTTTATCTTGATCTTTCCCAGAACTATAACCTAACATCCCGTCTAAATTAATAGCATCAGAAATTGAATATTCCGTAGTTAAATTTGCAGTAAAAATAGTGGCATTGTCTAAAGCTGTGTAAACTTTAACGCCGTCGGCACCAATGGTCATTCTGTCAAAATCAGGATTAATTGTTCCAATAATATAATCTGAAATATTAAAATAAGATGCTTCAACTCCCGTTTTAAATTTCTTGCTTGAATAATTTACCGCTGCGTTAAACTCCAATGATTTTTCATTATTTAGATGTGGATTTCCTATGTAATCATAGTTATCGAAACTGTTGAATAAATAAAATCCATAAGCTTCCGCAACAGAAGGCGCTCTTTCTCCGTAACCAACACTTCCTGAAAATTGAAATTTAGCTATTTGATGTTGGTATTGTGAGGAAACATTCACTAAAAATCTCTGTTGATTTTTATCCAGATTCGGATAAAATATTTGCAAGCTGTTCAGGCCAAAATCATCGTCAATAGATTCATCTTGAATACCAATTCTGGCGGTCATTTTTAAATTGCTGTTTTGATTCAATCTAAAATCATCTTCGCCATAAATACCGGAATAAAATGTTCGCACATCTGGCCAAGTTAACATAAACATCTCATTTTCATTTGGATCGCTTGGATACATCGTCATTTCAGCCAAGGCTTTATTGTAATAGGCATTTACATTAAAAAGCATTGAATGTTGGTTTTTTTTAACCTTCATTTTTGAATAAAAGCCATAAGTGTCGCTCCAGCCTGGCATATCCATATGAATAGGAACATCTGGTCTTTTTGTGTCGTCCATAACGTGCGTAATGGTATTCATATAAAATTTTGTTTCCCACTCACTTATTTGGGAATTTTTACTTTTGTACTGATAACTCACCGAAGTGATTAAAGCTTTAGCTGAAGAAACATCCATGGTTAATGCTGGGTAACCAACATTTGTGGCTCTATCAAATATGATTGCGCCAATAATCGCACCATTTTTACTGATTTTTGCGCCTGCCACTGCTGAAATATTGTATTTTTCATATTGAGAATACAATATTTCTTTATTTCCACCAGCCTTGTAATTATCCGATTTTCTATATATAGCATCTGCATTTAAAAAATATTTATTATTGGAAAAATTTAATTCCGCACTCGCTATTTTCGCATTTCCATTGGTTTCATAACCAGTATCAAACCCAACATTCAACACTTCCTTATTAAAACTGCTTTTTTGCAATTTTAAATCGATTCCACCACCAATAGTCGAACCATTTTCAGCGCCTTGCTGTCCAGATTTCACGTGGACTTCTGATAAATTTGAAACATCAACATAAGAAGTTATTGGATCCATTTTATCGGTACAAGCGCCAAATATTTGCATACCGTCAATAGTAACCGAAATTCTTTCACTTACCATATTGTTAATGGCTGGTTCCCAAGCATAATTACCGCGCTTAATCATCGTAATTTTGTTTGATTTCTCTAAATATTCATCAATGGAAGCAACTGGTTTTACCTGATTTTTATTGTTTAAATTTTCCCTATTGACAATTATCACTTCCTTTAATTGCACAATTTTGGCTGTATCAACAATTTTTTCTTGTGCTGAAATTATTGTGGTAAATAGTGACGAGATTATTAAACCAATTTGAAATTTTCTGATCATAAAAATGATTAATTAAGGTCGCCTAATTTTTAAAAAAGGCGACCTGCTAAATATTAATTGTTTAAAATTCCAATTCCAAAAACAAAGTGCTCGCTTCATTTAAGTCGGTAACGGATTCTCCTTTTAAAATTTCATTGTTTTGATTGCGCAACATTAAATTGAGTTTCCAATAGCCTGTCATTGTTAACGATAGTTTCCCATCATACATTTTTGTAGTTGCATTATAAACCATATCCTGATTGTTTGGAGAAGAATGATTTCCCATACTTGGCATACGAGGGTCTAAATTTATTTTAAAATTTTCGACTACCGGAAAACTCATCATATTTTCCATTTTGTATAATCCAACTATTATATCATTTATTTTAACCTTAGGATTTTGTGGTTCAATAAGCGCTAAAATGTATTTCACACCGTCAATACCTGTTACAGCCGTAACTGTTTTCTTGGCTGAAGCAGGAACGCCGATATAGTCATTAGCTTGATAAGCAATGCCATTAATTGTATAATTAAACGTTAAGTCCCATTTCTCCATTTCATTTTCTGCCATTTGAAAAACAATAAATCCGTTGTAAACATTTTGCATATCAGCAACTTTTACAAGGTCAGATTTTGGGCAAGAATGAGACATAGAAGCCATATGCATTATTGGCTTCCATGTAAATACAGCATTTTCAATAAACGCTTGAGTACTTTTATCTTTTATTCTGATGGTGATGTTATTATAACCCTGAACCAATGTGCCACTTTTTGTATAAACTTCAATGGTATGGTTATCATTAGAAATTTCTTGGACTTTAATCAAATCCTGAACTTCATTGATTGGAGCAATATCGTTATTACCAACCGAACAAGACATTGTTGTAAGAACTAAAATTGCCGGTAAAATATATTTTAATAATTTCATATTTTTGATTTTTATAATTTTTGAATTTTGAATTTTAATTATTGGACAGTCGGAAATAGTTTCTATTTTATCCAAAATACCACCATCGCAGATTGACTGTCTTCTATTGCACAGCTCAACACTTTTTTACGAAAAATGAAGCTGAGAATTTGTTAACATTTAAATCATAACAACACTTAGTAATTTATGTATTGTCACGACTTTATCGTTTACATTTAAAAAAATAGTAAATGAAATTTAAACTTGTGGTGGTTTCAATAATGAATTGTAGAAATCTTGTGAAGTGAATTTATAAACAAAAAATCTATGCATAGAGTTCTCGTCGAAGTTTTTAAGCGTGTATGAAAATTGGCCTAAAGGTGAAACAGGATATTTTTCAAGATCAATTTGAGGAATGGTAGATTTATGGTTGTGGTCAGTGTGATTTGCTTTGTTCAATTGTTTTTCCAAATAACACTTCCCGTTACACTCCAAATAAGGTTTGTCCCTGTTTTCACAAAGCACATTGGCAATATAATCATAATTGGCATAATACTCTATTATCGGGACTAACGGACGCAACATGGCCAACAAATAAAGCAGGTAAAAAAATATGCCGAAAAATTGATTTTTCATTTATAAATTAAATACAGGACAAATATATCTTTTATATTTTAATTTTAAAGTGACAAAAGTCACTTTAAGCAGCTACAAATGTACCCAACCCAAATAATATAGCAAACAAAAAAGTACTTAATGCCAATTTCTTTAATTCAGGATCTAAACACCTTAAATCTTTTGTTTTATAAACTGTTAAAAAGTGTTTAAAGACTGGGATAAAAGCAAAGACAAATAGAAATTGCCAAGGCGATTTATAAGTAAAACTAGTATATACCAAAGCAAAAATCAATGCTGAGATTAATAAATAATAATGATAATATTTTGCAAATTCGCCTCCGAGTTTTACTGCCAAGGTATTCTTATTTGAATTTTTATCCGATTCTAAATCGCGCATATTATTCAGATTTAGAACGCCAACACTCAATAATCCGACTGAGAAAGCTGGTAAAAAGATTACATAATTAAGGTGTTTTGAAAATAAAAAATAGCTGCCACAAACACTGACTATTCCAAAAAAAATAAACACAAAAACATCGCCAAAACCGCTATAACCGTAGGCGTTTTTACCAAT
>JAVHOP010000134.1:9566-27122 GCA_036170135.1 Flavobacteriaceae bacterium
CTGCAGCCAAAAAGCTACCGACAATTATACCTGAAACAGATAATGGCAAGGTGCGTAAACGCGCGGCTTGAATGTAGGGGTTTGTCAAAGTTAGAAAATAATTTTTATAGATTTAGTATAGATTTCTATTTTCGCAGGAACGACAAATTTATAAATCTTGAGCATTGGCAATCAGCTCAGCAATATCTAAAACTTTAACACTGCCTTCCTTTTCCTTATTTTTAATACCATCAGTTAACATGGTGTTACAAAAGGGACAACCTGTTGCAATAATTTCTGGCTGGGTTTGTAAAGCTTCTTCGGTGCGTTCTACAAAAATTTCTTTATTGCCTTTTTCGGCTTCTTTAAACATTTGCGCACCACCGGCACCGCAACATAATGCATTGCTTTTACAACGATTCATTTCTACTAATTCAGCATCCAATTTTTGAATAAGATCTCTGGGTGCTTCATAAATTTGGTTGGCACGACCTAAATAACAAGGATCGTGAAACGTAATGCGTTTGCCTTTAAATTGTCCACCTTCGATAGTTAACCGACCTTGGTCTAATAATTTTTTCAAGAATTCGGTATGGTGCATAACTTGATATTTGCCACCCAATTCAGGATATTCATTTTTTAGGGTGTTGAAGCAATGCGGACAAGCAGTAACAATAGATTTAACCTCATAGCCATTCAAAACTTCGATATTTGTCATCGCTTGCATTTGAAACAAAAACTCATTTCCAGCGCGTTTTGCAGGATCGCCTGAGCAAGATTCTTCTGTTCCTAAAACTGCAAAATCTACATGCGATTGTTGCAGTATTTTCACAAATGCTTTCGTTATTTTCTTGGCACGATCATCAAAACTTCCGGCGCAACCTACCCAAAACAAGACTTCGGGTTGTTTACCTTGTGCCATCATTTCGGCCATTGTTGGTACGTTCATAACTTTTAAATTTTAATATTATTCATGTTGACCGTCGTCAAAAACTTCAATCGTTACTTCTTTGTTAATCAATTCGGTAAATTTACCTCGGTAACGTGTGGCTTTTACTAAGTGATTATCAATCCAATGATAATTACCACCGCGTGGTTTTCCCATCAACATACCGTGGTATTTAAAGCCGTGTTTTTTAAGCCAAGCCTCGGTAATTTCGCGATGTGCTTCGGTGCGTGAGGTAAAAAAATAAATAATATGACCTTGGTCATACCATCCGTTAAGCGTTTTAATGGCATCGGGATATGCTTTTGCGGTTACCATCCGTTCTGGTTCTTCGTTAGGGATATCTTCTCCAACCGTTCCATCGATATCAATTAAATAATTTTTAACGCCTTTGGGCAGAATTGGACTAACGCGTGAACCACTTTCTACTTTTGTATGCAGTAATTTTTCGATTTCTTCTTTTTTCAATGTATTAAATATTTGTATATTTTTACTGTTCGTCTTTCCAATTTAGTCTGTCCAATTGATTGTATTGCCATGGCGCACCATTATTTTCGATATTGGTCATCATCATATTCAATTCTTGCGGTGCTGCCGATTGTTCCATTACCAAATATCGACGCATATCGATAATAATAGATAAAGGGTCAATGTTTACCGGACAAGCTTCGACACAGGCATTACAAGATGTACAAGCCCACAATTCCTCAGGCAAAATATAGTTGTTTAATAATTGTTTGTCATCGGGTTTGAATACTTTATTGATGTCGATATTTTTACCAACTTCCTCTAATCTATCTCTAGTTTTCATCATAATCGCTCTAGGCGATAATTCTTTACCTGTAATATTGGCGGGGCAAACAGAAGTACAGCGACCACATTCGGTACAGGTATAAGCATTTAGCAATTGAACCCAATTTAAATCGAATACGTCACTAGCTCCAAATTTATCAGGTGGCAAGGCGTTTTCGGCAGTAGAGGCATACGGATTAGCGTTTGGATCTAACATCATTTTAACCTCATTGGTAACCGATTCTAAATTATTGAATTTTCCTTTGGCATTTAAATTGGCAAAATAAGTATTTGGAAAGGCCAATAAAATATGTAGGTGTTTTGAGTAATACAAGTAATTTAAAAATATTAAAATACCTACAATGTGCATCCACCAAGTAGTGCGCTCTAAAATTTCAAGAAAAGCAATTTTTTGAGGCAATAAATTCGCAATAAAATGGCTGACAGGAAAGCTACCTACTTTTATATAATGTTCAACGTTGAGTTGCTGAAGGCTATAATCGGAGGCGTTCATCAGCAAAAATAAAGTCATCAAAACCATTTCAAAATACAAGATATTGAGGGCGTCATTTTTGGGCCAACCGCTCATTTCTTTGTTCCAAAAACGCGGAATCTGTATCACCATTCGGCGCATCCAAAAGATGATGACCGAAATCAGCACTAACAAGGCTAATATTTCAAATGATCCTATTAAAAAGTTATACAAACTGCCTGCAAAAGATAAAATTCGGTGTGTGCCAAACAAGCCATCAATTATGATTTCAATTACTTCAATATTGATAATGATAAAACCGGCATAAACTAATACGTGTAAAATTCCGGCAACCGGACGCTTCACTATTTTCGATTGTCCCAAAGCTATTACAGCCATGTTTTTCCATCGTGCTTTAGCATTGTCACGGCGATGAATTGTTTTACCAAGTTTTATATTTCGGATAATTTTTTTGATATTCTTAACAAAAAAACCTATTCCAACGATTAGAATTATCGCAAAAATGATATTTGGTAGGTATTGCATCTTATTGATTTTTTATGAAACGATGTCTTATTTTATACTGTCATTAGGGTTGAATGCTTTATCTTTTTTTCCAAATACAGAAAAATGAACATATCTTTTTGGATGTAATTTCATATCGCGCAATAACTCATCTAATTCATTTGAAGCTGCTGTAAAATTTTGATATAATTTATCATCTTTCACTAACTTACCTAGCGTACCTTTACCAGAATTTACATCGGTTATCAACAGATTAATATTGGTAATAGCTTCATTAAATTTAGAAATGGCAGCAGCAATATTAACATCGTTTAACGAATCGGAAAATTGTTTTAAGTTTTCGGTAATTTCCTTCGAATTTTTTATGATTTTACTTAAATCGGCTTGATTATTATTTAAAATTGCATCGGCAGATTTGGATGTATTTTCTAGAGTTAGCAACGTATTTTTAAGACTGGTAATACTCTCTTTAACATTTTCTCGGGTTTTGGTATCTAAAATTTTATTGACATTTTGCATCAATAAATCGGCGTTTACAATCATGCCTTCAATTTTAGATTGTAAGGGGGCAATTTTTTCGTTCAACATCTCGAACATACCTTGTTCAATTTCACTGTTAAGCGTATCGCCTATTTTAGCCATTTCTCCTTCGTAGTTTGGAACCACCGAGAGAGATTTAGTCCCCATTAAATCAGAACTATAAATTTTGGCGACACTTGTTTTTGAAAACTGAAAATCATTATTTAGGCTAAATTTTACAATTAGCGCGCCCTTTATTTTTGGATGGAAACTAATGTCGTCAATTTTGCCTACTTTAAATCCATTAATGGTAACCAAACTCGATGGAACTAGACCTTGTACATTATCATAGACAGCAAAAAAAACGCGTTCTTTTTTAAAGAGGTTATTGCTTTTGATATAGCTAAATCCCCATATAAATAATATGATGGTTGTTAAGGCGAGCAGGCCCGTTTTTAATTCTCTAGAAAAATTTATCATCCTTAATTTTATTATAGCAATAGTAACTATTTTTAGTGAATATGTTTCGGTTTTTAATTAGATTTTAAAATGTTTTCTATATCTATTTGTTGATTATTTTTAAAGGCAACAATAAAAGCAGATTTATATCCTTTCTCGCGTGCCATAAGTCTTAAAGTCTCAATTTCATTAAAATCATTACTGTTTCCAATGTAATATTTATAAATGTTTCCTGTCTTAACGCGCTCTACAGCTTTTAATCCTTTAAAGTTACTTGGATTTGCTTCTAATTTATTGGCTCCGGCTGCCAATTGAACTTTAAAATAAACAATTGTATCGTTAGCTTTCGTTTCTTTTTTAGTTTCTATGATATTTTTTTTAGCTATAATAATGTTATCCAATTTTTTTTCATCATTATTAATTGCGGGTTTAACTGTATATATATCAACTTCATTTTGAGTGATATGAAGTTTGTATTTTTTAATTGCATCGGCAATTGAATTAGCAATTTTTAATTGACCCGATTGGGTATTCAAAAAATCTTCTTCTTCTTTATTAGACAAAAATCCGATTTCGATAAGCACACTCGGCATATAAGTTTGATGAAGGACAATTAAACCAGCTTGTTTCACACCGCGACTTGAGCGCCCTACTTGTGAAACAAATAAATCTTCAACCGTTTGAGCCAATTCAATACTTTTATCTAAATATTCTTCTTGCATTAAGGTTAAACCAATTATAGATTCGGGCGCATTAGGATCGTATTGATAATGCTTTTCGTGATCTTTTTCTAATAAAATAACATCATTTTCGCGTTTTGCGATCTCTAAATTTGTACTATTTCTATTTAGCCCCAGCACAAAGGTTTCGGTTCCCGAAGCATTATTTTTAAAAAAATTGCAGTGAATAGAGATAAAAAAATCGGCATTCGATTCGTTTGCAATTTTAGCACGTTGCCATAAATCGGGGTAAACATCAGTAGTGCGCGTGTATAAAACTTTAATATCTCTTGCGTCTTCATTTAAAATCGCTCCCACTTTAAGGGTAACGTCTAAGGCAATATCCTTTTCGGTTTTATCATAACGTCTGGTCCCCAGATTACCTGAGTCATGACCGCCATGACCTGCATCTAATACGATAGTAAATGGCTTTGTTTGAGCTTGAATATTAATAAAATGCCAACCAAAAAATAAAATAAAACAACCTAAAAATTTATAATTTATAGGGTTTAATTGCAGAAAAAATCTTTTAAAATGTCGCATAGAATCTAATAAATATAACATCTTTTTAATGTCTTTTAATTTGGCAAAAAACAAAGATTACTCAATAAAAATATTTATGTTTGTCTTGTCATTTAAAATATCTTATTTATTTAATTTATAGCATCAATTAATATAAATTCATTATTTTAAGAGAACAAAAATACTATTAAAAGCGTTGGATACAAATTTTAACAAGCTACATTTTACATTACTTGCTTTTATTTTAGGTTCATTTTTATGTTTTTCACAAATTGAACCTAGAACTAAGGTTTCTAAAATTCCTTTAAAAAAGAATTCGGCTGTTGTTGTTAACGATTCAATTAAAAAAGACAGCATTGTAAAACCTATTGAATTTCTCGAATCTACTGTTTTTCACAAGGCTTTAGACTACGAATTAAATGATTATGTAAAAAATACGGCGATGCTTTACAATAAAGCTGAATTGAAATTTGGTGAAATCTCAATTAATGCGGGTATCATTACAATAGATTACAAAAATAATCTCGCTTATGCGAAAGGCATTTTAGATTCGGTGGGTGTTTACACACAATTGCCCCAATTTAAACAGGGCAATCAAGAATCAAATCAAGATTCGATGCTTTATAATTTTAAAAATAAAAAAGCCATTATTTGGGGTTTAAAAACCGAGCAACAAGGCGTTTATATTAGCGGCATTCAATCTAAAAAAGTCAATGATTCAACTCATTATATCAAGCGTGCACAGTTTACGACATCAAATAAACCCAGACCCGATTATTATATTCAAACCAGTAAGGTAAAAGTTGTTCCTGGTAAAAAAGTTGTCGCCGGCATTAGCAATTTGGTTATTGCTGATGTTCCAACGCCTCTGTTTTTGCCTTTTGCCTATTTTCCAATAACAAAAGGACGCTCATCTGGTATTCTATTTCCTACTTGGGGACAAAATAGCAATCAGGGCTATTTTCTACAAAATGGCGGTTATTATATGGCTATTAATGATTATATAGATTTGGCATTAATAGGTGACATTTATACTAATGGCAGTTGGGGATTTAGAGCCGAATCAAACTATGCAAAACGCTATCGTTATACTGGAAATCTCAGCACGCGATTTGAAAATTTAATCAACAGCGAGCGCGGGTTTCCTGAATATAGCAAAGCCTCAAATTTTAATATCCGCTGGACACATTCACAAGATACTCACGCCAGCCCAAATTCAAGATTTTCGGCTTCTGTAAACTTTGGTAGCAGTCAATTTTTTAGACAATCGCTCAATGAGTTTAGTACGCCTTTATTTTTGACAAACACATTTAATTCGTCAATCTCTTATCAAAAAAAGTTTGTTGGAACACCATTTAATTTATCTTCATCTATTACTTTACAGCAAAATACCAACACCAAATTAATAGATATGTCGTTTCCATCATTGCAATTGAGTATGGATCGTATTTACCCTTTTGCGCCAAAATCTGGAATCAAAAAAAATGCGCTACAAAATTTGGGACTCACTTATAATTTAAGTTCCGATTATAAAATTAAGACTAAAGATGATGACTTTTTTAAAAAAGCCATGTTTAACAATGCGCGGTCGGGTATTCAGCACAATCTCTCAACGAGTACTAATTTAAAACTCTTCAAATATTTTACTGTTTCACCAAGTGCCTCATTTAAAGAAGTTTGGTATTTTGATGCGATAGAAAAACACTATGATGAGTCTCGAGCCGTGGTAGTTACCGATACCCTTAGCAGATTTAAATCGTTTAACGAATACAGTACCTCAGTATCATTGAGCACCACTTTATACGGTACTTTCAATTTTAAAAAAGGACGCCTTCAAGCGATAAGACACACGCTAACGCCTAATATTTCTTTTAATTATAAACCAGATTTCAGTTTTTATTACAAAGATTATCAAGCTAGCGCCGACCCAACCGACATTAGAAAATACAACCCTTATCAAAATGGTATTTATGGCAGTCCATCTGGCGGTTTATCCGAAAGTATCGGCTTTTCTTTAAATAGTGTTTTAGAAGCCAAAGTTATGCCCAAAGATTCTGCCGATGCTAAAGCAAAAAAAATTAGTATTTTAAATAATCTGACTTTTCAAACAAGCTACAATATTGCGGCTGATTCTTTAAAATGGAGTCCCGTTTCTATGAATGCTGGCACCCAACTTTTTAATAATAAATTAGGACTTAACTTAAATGCTATTTTAGACCCCTATGCAATAGACCAAAATGGCAAAGTCTTTAATAAATTTAATATTGAAAATGGCGGAGGCCTATTTAGGTTGACAAGCGCAGGAATCTCGATGAACTATAATATAACCAGCGACATGTTTTCTAAAGATAAATCTAAAACGACTTCTAATAAGCAACAAAACGATAATTTTTTTGGTTCGGATATTAATACCACTAATAGCGAAGATGATGTTGCCGATGATAGCAAAACAATTAAAAAAACAGCCGAACTCTATAATTCGGAGATTCCTTGGAAATTTAGCCTCCGTTATTCTGTAAATTACAGCAATAATATTGGACAGCACGAAATTACTTCTCAATCGGTTCAAATTTCGGGAAGTGTGGATTTAACCCCAAAATTTTCGGTCGGAATTAATTCGGGGTATGATTTTAAAGAAAAAGGGATTACTTATACCCAACTGCTTTTTTCCCGCGATTTGGATAGTTGGAAACTGACCTTTAATTGGGTTCCGTTAGGAAATAGAAGTACCTATTATTTTTATATCGGAGTAAAAGCTTCGGTATTTAGCGACTTAAAATGGGATAAACGCCAAGTACCAGATAAACGATTATTTTAAAAGCTGGTAACTCCTGAATGGAAAATTTAAATTGACTATAAAACTAACACGCTAACAGATAAGTAAAATGAAAAAAATTATCAAAACCAATCTTGCTCCTGCACCTATCGGACCATATAACCAGGCAGTTTTATGTAACAATATGTTATTTATATCAGGTCAAATTGCTTTTAATAGCGCTACTCAAGTTCTTGAAACCGGCAACATCAAACAGGAAACAAATTTAGTAATGCAAAATTTAAAAGCTATTCTAACCGAAGCTAAACTCACTTTTGATCATGTTGTCAAGACCACCATTTTTATAAAAAATATGAATGATTTTGCCTTGATAAATGAAGTTTATGGTTCTTATTTTAATGCTGAAACAGCCCCGGCAAGAGAAACAGTTGAAGTGGCGCGATTGCCAAAAGATGTGAATGTAGAAATTTCGATGATTGCCTCGGTTTAAGCTTTTTACAATCCCTTCATCAACAGTTCTGCAGTTGCTGGATTTGTAGCGAGCGGTATGTTATGAACATCGCATAATCTCATGAGCATGGTAATATCTGGTTCGTGCGGATGTTTTTCGAGCGGATCTCTAAAAAACAAAACCATATCAATTTTTCCTTCGGCAACACCTGCTGCAATTTGAGCATCACCACCATAAGGCCCTGATAGGTATTTTTTAACAGATAAGCCTGCTTTTTCAACTCTAGACCCAGTAGTTCCGGTAGCAACCAATTCTATATGCTTGCTGTTTAAAATATGTTTTTGCTCTTGTAAAAATTGAACCATATCGGCTTTTTTACCATCGTGCGCAATAATAGCAATTTTCATTTTAGGTTAATATAATATGTTTTTCTACAAAGCCCCTTATAGGATGTCTTTGAATTACTCCCAAAGTTAAACCATTTTCTTGTAATGTCGCTCTAATTTCAGCTTCTAAAAAATGCGCAATCGAACCTACGAAATTTATTGGTACCCGATGCGCATTTTCAAATTGAAGAATTTGATTATCAATAAATAATTGCAATCCTTCTTTAATAATTTTCTGACAGAATGGATGTTTTTTTTGGTCGATAATAAAATGTCCTAAGTCGGCTAAATAGGTATTCGGGTTTGTTTTTCGATAGAGGTTTTCTTTAATAAAATCGGCGTCAAGATTATAATTTTTTGCAAATTCTTGAGCTAATTCGGTTGGCATCTGATTAAAATAATAAGCTTTTAACAATTGTTTTCCAAAATAATTACCACTGGCATCATCCATAATAATATAGCCTAAGGACACTATTTTTTGATGAATTTTTTCTCCGTCAAAGTAAGAACAATTAGAGCCTGTTCCTAAAATGCAAACAATTGCAGGGTCTTTATCTGTTGTAGCCATAATAGCTACTTCAGTATCTTCTTTAATAATAACTTTTGCATTCATAAAAATTGACTGTAAAACCTCGGCAATAATAACTCTGGGCTTCGGGGTGCCACAACCCGCTCCAAAAAAATGCAAAGTCTTAATTTTATCGCTTTGGTCAATCAATTCCTTATTTGATAGAACACGACTTAACAAAACATTTCTTGGAAAGACCGCCGGGTTTAATCCTTCGGTAGTTGTTTCGATTACTTTTTCACCTTTATCTGTCAATAATAACCAACTGGTTTTTGTTGAACCGCTATCTGCAACAATTATCATAATAAATATTTTGATTCAAATATAACGAATTGAGGCATGTAAATTTTAATAGCCTCCTATTTTTAACTAAATCGGTTTCTTAACTTAAAACTTTTATGTATAATTTTTATTTACAATTACTTAACCGAAAATTAATTTTAAATTACCCTAACTAATATTTGCCCAAAGGTTATTGTATTTAATTTTATCGGCTAAAACAGCTTTAATAAATTTATTTTCAGGGCTTAGTAAATCGGGGTCGGTTTTCAAGAGTTCTATGGCACTCACTCTTGCCAATTTTAACAACTCAGAATCTTTTACCAAATCGGCAATTTTAAGATTTAAGACTCCACTTTGTTGCGTTCCTAATAAGTTCCCGGGACCGCGTAGTTTTAAATCGACTTCTGCAATTTTAAACCCGTCATTGCTATTTACCATGGTTTCTAAACGGACTTTTGCTTCATCAGATAGTTTATTTCCACTCATTAAAATGCAAAAACTTTGGTTGTTGCCACGTCCAACGCGCCCGCGCAGCTGATGTAATTGCGATAAGCCAAAACGCTCGGCACTTTCTATAACCATCACGCTGGCATTTGGCACATCAACGCCGACTTCTATAACGGTTGTGGCAACCATAATTTGAGTTTCGCCTTTTACAAATCGTTGCATTTCATAATCTTTAGCTTCGGGCTTCATCTTGCCGTGTAGAATGCTTATCTGATACTCTGGCATTTTAAAATATCTCGAAATACTTTCGTAACCATCCATCAAATCTTTATAATCCATTTGTTCTGATTCTTGAATGAGTGGATATACAATATAAACCTGATGTCCTTTGGCAATTTCTTCCTTTAAAAATTTAAAGACTTTTAATCGGTTGCTGTCAAATCGATGTCCAGTAACAATTTCTTTTCTGCCTGGAGGCAATTCGTCTATTACCGAGATATCTAAATCGCCATAAACACTCATCGCCAAGGTACGCGGAATTGGTGTTGCCGTCATAACCAAGATATGAGGTGGCAATTTATTTTTTAGCCACATTTTAGAACGCTGTTCAACGCCAAAACGATGTTGTTCATCAATAATAGCTAGTCCAATATTTTTAAATATCACTTTATCTTCGATTACAGCGTGTGTTCCTATTAAAATATTAAGACTGCCAGAAGCTAAATCGGCAAACATTTGTCGGCGTTCTTTGGGTTTTGTAGCGCCTGTGAGCAGGGCAATTTTTATTGGCAATGCTTCTAACAATTTTGTTACAGCACTAAAATGCTGTTTTGCCAAAATTTCGGTAGGTGCTATAAATGCAGTTTGAAAACCATTGTCAATAGCTAACAAAATACATAAAACAGCTACGATTGTTTTACCTGAGCCAACATCTCCTTGCAATAACCGATTCATTTGTGCACCTGTTGCCATATCATTTCTTATTTCTTTGACAACCTTTTTTTGAGCATTAGTGAGCTGAAATGGCAGATGTTGGTTAAAAAAATTATTAAAATTTGTGCCTACGCTATCAAAGACAAAACCTTTGAGCTTTTTCTTACGATTGATTTTTTGCTGGAGCATTTTAAGTTGCATAAAAAAGAACTCTTCAAATTTTAATCGGTATTGCGCTTTGGCTAACATTTCTTGACTTCTGGGAAAGTGTATATTTAATAGGGCTTCTTTTTTAGAAATTAAATTTAAATTGGATATTAATTCAGCCGAAAGGCTTTCTTTTATTAAAATGGCATCAACAAATAATTGCTTTATCAATTTTATAAAAGTCCGATTGTTTAAACCTTTTGCCAAAAGTTTTTCTGAAGAAGAATATATGGGCTGCATTTTGGGTTGAATTCCCTTTTCAAATTCGGTTAGTAATTCTAAATCGGGGTGTGGCATACTTGGCACGCCATTAAACCAATTTAATTTACCAAATGCCACATAGGAAACATTTGTTTTAAGATTGGTTTTTATCCATCTGGCACCTTTAAACCAAACCAGATCCATAACTTGCAATCCATCAGTAAATTGAGCTAATAACCGACTTCCTTTGACTTGTTCGATCAAATTAATTGAAATAATTTTTCCAATAATTTGGACTTCAGAAGTGTTTTGTTGTAGCTGATTAATTTTATAAAATTGAGACCTATCAATATACCTAAAAGGAAAAAATTCTAATAAATCAGCATAGGTATTGATATGCAATTCCGATTGCAGTATGTTGGCTTTAATAGGACCTACGCCTTTAAGATAGGCAATTGGTGTATTAATCATGGAAAATTTAAATAGATGCTACGAAGATACGACTTTAGGGCATTTGTCAAAAAATCGGCGTTTAAAATCCTTTTTAAATATTTTTAGCAACCAAAAAATCGTATTTCAAACTCTTTTATTTCTAAAAATAGAAAAGTAAAAATATCAAAAATGATAATTATTTAGTGTTATAACTCTTTCTCTCACCTATTTATTCCTAAAAATGAAGCTGGTAGTGTATTTTAAACACTTCTAAGAGTGCCTAAAAAAGTATGGGAAACCCGTACTTATTTTATGGGTTTTTATTTTTTTATATTGTAAAATATTATTTTTTTTGTATAAAAATCAGTTAATCAATTAAAAATCAAAATAGACCCTAATTGTTTTATTTATTAATGTTATTTTTTTGGTATTTTAAATATATGCTGTACATTGCAACGTAATATATAACCTTATATATATATTAAAATTATGAAAACCCCCCGAAAAACTGCTAGTGTAGCTGGTAGTACTGTATGTTGTAAATTAGAATTTACAAGTCACCGTTTAAAAAGAATATTTTTTACGCTTTTATTGAGTGTTGTTCTTTCCGCATACACTTTTGGGCAGAAAATTCAAACGGTTGGCGTAAATACAAATGCCAAAGAAACCAGCACCAAAGGTGTTTCTATATCGCCTGCTCATTTTAATTTGAGTTTGAACCCCGGCGACACCAAAACCTATAAAATTAATGTCGATAACACAACCAATTTTAAAAAACAATTTGAGGTTAATGTTTATGATTTTAATATGAATGGCAAAGGTAAAAGTAATTTTATGGCTGCAGGCGAAGGCAAATATTCTTTGTCAAAATGGCTAAATATCTCACCTACATTTATAGAATTAAAGCCAAGAGAAAAAAAGGAAATCGCATTTTCTATTACGGTTCCAACTTCAGATGATGGGTTTAAATCGGCATGGAGTATCATTATGGTAGAAGAACAAAAGCCTCGTGTTAAGCTAGATGATAACCAAAATAAAAACAATACGATTGCACTTGGCATTGTGCCAACTTTCGCTTTTGGTGTATTTATATATCAAAATCCGCCTAATGTTTCGGTTAATGGCATTGAAATAACTAATTTTTCATTTGACAATACCAGTCAAAAAAAATCAATTTTTATAGAAGCACAAAACAAAGGTAATGGCATTGCTTATTGTACTTCTTATATTGATTTGACAAATATTGATACCGGTTTACAACAACGTTTAAAAGTAAAACGATTTACAATTTTGCCTGATTTAATTAGAACTTTTGTATTTGAGTTACCTGAAAAAATGCCTCGAGGTAACTATTTGGCTGTTGGTGTTTTAGATTATGGAAGCTCAGAAGAAATACAAGCGGCAAAATTAGAATTTAAACTAGAATAAAAATTTTGAATATGCATATTATTATCAATCTTAACCCCCTTTTATTATTATGAAGAAAATTTCTTATGTAGTAGCAGCCTTACTAATATTTGGCGCTACGAGTGTAAAAGCTCAATTAATTGACGAGAAAGACGTCACAGTAACAATGGACTTGCAACCGGTGTTGCAATTAGACATGACAACTCCAGATCAAATCGAATTTGTATTCGATAACATCAACGAGTATTATGCAGGTATAACCCATTATGGTGCAACTATTTTAAAAGTTAGTTCAACCGTTAGTTGGGATTTATATGCTGTAGGTAGATCATCTGGCACTAATGGTGCTGGTTTTTGGGATCAACAAATTGATTATGGTAGCGGTAACAATACCAATGCTATCCCTAATTTACCTTTAAGTTTATTAGAATTAAAACAATCACAACCTAACAACGGCGATGGTGCTTCAACTGGAACTTATTCAGATTATAGCGCTGCATTTTCGCCAGCCGGAACAGCAAGTGGTCAAAATAGTTTATATGTTAATGCAGGCACAAATACCCCTCCTACTTTAGCAGATAAATATATTGGCGGTCATGCTGGTGTTACAGGCACTGGTGATTTTTTACCTGGTGGTAGTTATTTAACACAAACTGGCACAACTTCTAATTATTATTATTCAATAGATTATAGAATATTACCTGGTTTACCTGCAATTTTTCCAAATGCTTTCTCAGCTGATGGCGCAACTGCACAAGACATCGTTACCGCTAATGCTGCTGGAAAATATGCCGAGCCAGGCGTTTATACTATGTATGTTCAATACATTTTATTAGAAGACCAATAAAAATAATAAATTAAATAATTTGCATATTTATTAAAGGATGTAACTGCAAATGCTAGTTACATCCTTTTTACAATAAAAATATCATGTATTTAAAACCACTTATAGCAACTTGTATTTTGTTAGTAAGTTTTACTTTAGTAACTCAAGCACAGCTACATTGTGGTCTTGTTTCTTTCGATCCCAATACCAGTGAAAGCAGTATGCTAACCTTTGATACGCCTACAAAATACCAAAGTGGCATCACTATAAATGGAGCTGCTCGACTAAAAATAAGAGTACTAGATAAAAATATAGCCGACCCTTTGTGTTCTTGGAATTTGACTATGCTTATCGATAACAATCCAGGGGCTGGAACACCAAATAATGAATGGGAACAACTCACTTTATATGGCAATGGATTAAGTGCTAACCCGCTTATTCAATCTTTAGAAATACGTGTTCGAAATGCTTGCTCAACGTCTCCAAATGACGGTGTTTATCAAACTTTTACTACAACTACTGATATTATTGATATTATTGCTGCTTTACTTCCTGTAACTCCTGCTGGTAGCTGTTCTAACAATGTTAACGGACCAGGCGATTACATTAGCCATTACGACGAATTTCATTTTGACATCGATATTAGAGTTATACCAAAGTTTGCCTTTAATCCTGGGGTTTTTCAACTCAATCTAAGATTTCATTTAGAAGAAAATCCTTAATAACTGTGTACAAAGCTTTTACCGAATTATTTAAAAAACTGCTTGTGACTCTATTTTTGGGTCTTTTTTCGTTTATAAATGGCTTTGCTCAAATAATTACTACGGTTCAAAAAACAGAACCTATCAATACCATCGTCACCAGAATGTCGAAAACGGAAATGGAATTAAAGGAAGGTGAAGTGATATCTAACGTCCTCAAAGTTTACAATAATAGTTTAACAAATAAGGACTTTAAACTCAATATAACCAAACCAAACTATTGGACAACTCTTGAAAACTCAAATAAAGTTTATACCGCGATACCAAGAGATACGCTCTATATTCCAATTGTACTAATTCCTTACAAGCTAAGCGAAGGTAGCGGTGATGTTTTTATCAACTTATTTTTAATTGATGAAGATAACATACAGATTGCTAATAATTTCTTTACCTTAAGAACCAAGAAAAAAATATCGTGGAATGTCGATTTAAAATCAGATAATAAACTCTATTTTAAAAATGATGAACATTCTAAAATGCTATCCTATAGCATTACCAATACCGGAAATTCTAAACAAGATTTATTTGTAAATTACAAAACCTTAAAAGGTGATCTCAGCATTGCTGATACCTTAGAACATCCCATTTTAAATCCGAATTTAACCATTAATTTGAATGCAGATGAATCGACTTCATTTGATTATTTAATTTCAGAAATTGAACAAAAAGACCGCAACATCAAAAAAATATCTTTAGATAATTATATCCCAAATGGCAATTTAGATTATAAAAAACATTCCTTATTTATTAATACCAGCCAAACCAAAATAACCGATAAAAATGCTTTGCGAAAAGATACTAAAGTCGATTTTATAAAACTACCTAATCTTGTTGTTGCCGAGCCTTATGGATATCCATCAATACCGATGACGCTAGAATTAACGGCGCAAAATCTACTAGACAACAACGCTTTTATGTCGCTTAATTTAAGAGGTTATAAGCAACTTAGTGACAAAGCTAGTTTGGCATATTACTCTCAGATTAACTACAATAAAGATTATTTTACAAACGATCCTTTTAAAAATGCGACTTTCTTTGTTGGCTATTACGACGATATTAAAACGATTGAAGTCGGTCAAATTAGTGGCAATGTTATTGGGTTATCTAGCTCTGGAAATGGTATTAGAGCTTCTTATAAATATTTAAGAAACCAAAAGACGAGCATTTTTTATATCCAAAACAACAAAAGTACTATTTCTAGTGATGTCTCTTTCGGATTGACGCATGCCTATCAAATTAATGATAATATAAAATTTACAGCCAACTTGGCTCAAAATGAACGCGCGTATCAAAATAGAAAAACAACCTCACTCTCTATACAACCGTCAATACGGTTTTTAGATAAACATTATCTCAATTTTA
Source organism: Flavobacteriaceae bacterium (assembly GCA_036170135.1). Lineage (GTDB taxonomy): Bacteria > Bacteroidota > Bacteroidia > Flavobacteriales > Flavobacteriaceae > CG1-02-35-72. The sequence goes on from JAVHOP010000134.1 coordinate 25,539, forward strand.
TCGCTGCCTTATCCTTTAGAAAAGACGATTTAAATATCAACAATATTCAAGGCTTTTTAATTGGTGCTAGCTACAACTCAAACTTTATAAATAAGCAATTAAAGGTCACATTTAATTCACAATATAACGATAAAAATTTTAGTTTAGGATCTTTTGAAAGGCTAAATTTTAATCACAGAAGTAGTTATATTATCAATTCGAATTGGACCGTTAATCTTAATAATCTTTATCAAACCGTCAATATCTTTAACTTAAACGATGGTTCTTTATTATCTAAACAAGAGCTATTATTTAACGCCATTACGTTCAATACCAACAATCGGTTTGGAAATTTTCAACCAGGTTTATATTATGAATCAACAAATTACCCATTAAATCATTTATTATCGAGAGGCGCTAGCGTCAGAATTTCAAAATATGATTTTAGTCAAAATATCTTTTCTGCAATTAATCTAAAAGCAGGGTATAGCACGCCAAAAAATGTTGAAAAAGACCACGATTATTTTAGTTTACAAGCTTCGTTTTTGTTGCGATATAAGGTTTGGAATTTTAATGCAAAATACAATTATGGCTTTATAACTTCTACCAGTAATTATTCAAATGCTAATGATAATATTACGCCACAATCAATAAGATTATCGCTTCAAAATCAATATGCTTTTTCAAACAGGCATCTGGTTTTAGATAATAATTTTGTTTATAGTTACTTTAACGTTTTTAAAAATCACAGTATCGGTATTTTTCCAACCCTGTATTACTTTACAGATAGTGGCTGGCGCTTGAGTCTCAATACAAGTTACTCATTTAGCACGCGTAATTTTACAAATCTGTTTGACAATGCTTTTATAAATAACCCGCAAGATTTAACGAATATAAACAACAATACCACAACGCTTACCAGCGATTTTACACTTGGATTTAGCCTTAAGAAAGATTTTGGAATCCCCATTCCATTTTTGAATAAATCGGCCGCAACGGTTAATATTAGCTCTTTTTATGATTTAGATGGTGACGGCGTACAAAATTCAAAAGATGAAGGTCCAATTGATAATGTTGTTGTTAGAATTGGTAATTATGAGGTAATTACCAATGAATCTGGAAAAGCTATTATGAAAAATGTGCCGATAAAAAAATATGCTTATCAAGTTATTCCGCTCGATAATCTCGAAGGATGGTTTCCAAAAGTGAGCGATTCTATTATTATTATTGATGATGGCATTGCTAACATTCCGTTTGCTAGAGGCGTAAAAATATATGGCGATATTATTTTAGACCGCCAAAAAATTGCTATAACCGATGATAGAGAGGTTGATTTATCACGAATTAAGATTTCGGCTTTTAATAACAATAAGGTTTATAATACTTTATCAGATAAAAAAGGGCGGTTTGAATTTTATCTTCCCAATGGCGATTACATCATAACTTTGGATGAAAATATCTTAGGAACAAGCTATAAAATTGCTCGCAACAATATTCCAATTACGCTAAAAAATACGCAAGATGGTCTTTATGTTTCTTTTTATATTATAGAAAACAGGAGAAAAGTCATTATAAAAGACTTTAATAATAAAAATTAAAAATCTT